>CAZBOK010000210.1:0-8328 GCA_964493525.1 uncultured Phycisphaeraceae bacterium
GCACGACGCCGCCGCTCCCGATCCCGCCATCGATCGCCGTTCGTTCCTCGGCAAAGCCGGCGCGGTCGCGGGACTCGCCGCCCTCGCCGGCGCGACCTCGCCGACCGCGGATGCTGCGCAACCGGTCGTGCGGATCCCGGGACAGGTCACCGCGCGCGGCCGCATCCTGCAGGCGTACCACCTGCGCGTGCAGGCCGCATACCAGAACGTGCAGACGCCGGCGGCCGTGCTGACCACGAACGGCGACGAAGCCGCCTACGCGAACAAGGCGGGCAGCTACACGAAGGGTCTGCTCCACGACGCGCAGGGCTACGTCGATCCGGTCTCGTGGCAGTCGTTCGCGGCGGCGTGCAGCGCGGGAACGCAGGCCGCGTTCGAGAACGTGATGATGGGCACGCCCGATCCGTCGATGCGGTTCAAGCTGGTGAACCCGATCGCCGGGCTCGACTTCGATCTCGAGGGACTCGACGTCTCGCAGTTCTTCATGCCGCCGCCGCCCGCGCTCGCGAGCGCGGAAGAAGCGGCCGAAGCGGTCGAGCTGTATTGGATGTCGTTGATCCGCGACGTGCACGTCTCCGACTGGGGCACGAACCCGACGGTCGCCGCCGCGTGCGCGGAGCTGACGTCGCTTCCCGCCTTCGCCGGTCCGCGTCAGAGCGGTTCGGTCACTCCGCAGACGCTCTTCCGCGACGTGCTGCCCGGCTGCACCGCGGGCCCGTACGTGTCGCAGTTCCTGCTGCACGGCGTGCCGTTCGGCGCGACGTGGATCGACCAGAAGATCCGCACCGTCACGGCGGACGCCGACTACATGACGTCGTTCGGCAACTGGCTGTTCACGCAGAACGGCTTCAAGACGTTCACGACGCCGACGTTCGACGCCACGCGCCGCTACCTGCGCAACACCCGCGACCTCGCGCGCTGGGTGCAGATGGACGTGCTGTACCAGGCGTACTTCCACGCGGCATTGATCCTGTCGAAGCCGTCCGATCCGGGCGACGCGCTGACCGGCGGCGGCATCGCGTGCCCGCTGAACGTGGGCAACCCGTACAAGACGCTCTCGGTGCAGGAGGGCTTCGGGACGTTCGGCCCGCCATACGTGATGGGCATCCTCACCGAGGTCGCGACGCGCGCGCTGAAGGCGGTCTGGTACCACAAGTGGTTCGTCCAGCGCCGGCTCCGCCCCGAGGAGTTCGGCGGACGCGTTCACCAGAACCTCGCGATGGGACTCTCGAACCCGCTGCACCCGTCGATCCTCGGCTCGTCGGCCGTCGCGCAGGTGTTCTCCAAGTTCGGCACCTACCTGCTGCCGCAGGCCTTCCCCGAAGGCAGCCCGCTGCATCCGTCCTACGGGTCCGGCCACGCGACCGTCGCCGGCGCGTGCGTCACGGTGCTGAAGGCGCTGTTCGACTGCAACTTCCCGTACACGAGCCCGAAGGTCGCGAGCGCCGACGGCCTGACGCTCGTCCCCTACACCGGGCCGGACGCCGGCAGCCTCACCGTCGAAGGCGAGCTGAACAAGCTGGCGTCGAACATCGCCACCGGACGCAACAACGCGGGCATCCACTGGCGCACCGACGCTCTCGAAGGCATCCGCCTCGGCGAGGCGGTCGCGATCAGCGTGCTGCGCGACCAGCGTCGCACCTACGGCGAGACGTTCTCGGGCTTCACGTTCAAGAAGTTCGACGGCAGCACGATCACCGTGTGACGCGCGCCAGCGCGGCGACCTCGTCCTCGGTCAGCATGCGGTGCGCGGCCGGCGCGAGATCGCCGATCGCGAGCGGCCCGATCGCGACGCGATGCAGCGCGCGCACGCGCAGGCCGATCCGCTGCATCGACCTCCGGATCTGCCGGTAGCGCCCCTCGCGGAGCGTGACGCGCACGAGCGTCGATCGCTCGCGCCGGTCGATGCACTCGATCTCGGCCGGCTCGCATGGCGCGCCGTCGTCGAGTCGGATGCCGGCGCGGATCGCGTCGAACCGCGCGTCGTCCGGCGCACCGTTCACCTCGACCTCGTACACCTTCGCGACCGACCGCCCGGCCGCAACCGAGTGCCCGAGCACGCCGTCGGTCGTGAAGAGGAGGATCCCGCTCGAGTCGCGATCGAGCCGCCCCACCGCTCGCGCGCGGCGCAGCGCCGGCGGCAGCAGGTCGAAGACGGTGCGGCGTGATTCGGGATCACGGGCGGTGGTCACGACGCCGACCGGCTTGTGCAGCACGAAGTGCAGCGGCGGGAGCGCGGCGATCTCGCGGACGTCGACGCCGCCGATCCGCACTTCGTCCCGCGACGGATCGACGACGCGATTCGCGTCGAGCTCGACCACGCCGTTGACGGTGATCGCGCCGTCCTGCGCGAGGCGGCGCACGTCGGTGCGCGACGCGACGGAGAGGCGCGGCAGCAGGCGGTACAGCGGCAGCGCCGGCAGCGGCGCGGACTGCGTGCTCACCCCTCGCCCGAGTCGCGACGGAAAAGGATGACGCCGATGTCGTCCGGCTTGCACGGCTCCGCGTCGCGCGGCGCTGCCATGCGGAGCAGCGCGTCGGCGCACACGCGGTCCATCGCTTCGCCCGTCGGCCCCTTGCGGATGCGCTCGATCATCTCGTCGATCCACAGGTTGTCGAACAGCCCGTCGGTCGCGAGCAGCACGGTGTCCTTGCGCGACAGCTCGATGCGGTCGCTGACCTCGACCTGCGGGTCGCCGACGCCGAGCAGGTTCGACACGAGATGGCGCTCGTGGTGGAACATCGCGGCGCGCTCGTCCAGGCGGCCCGACTTCACCGCGAAACCGACCGGCGAGTGCGGGACGGTGACCAGCTTGCGGCGTCCGCCGGAGCCCGTGACGATCGCCTGCGAATCGCCGACGTGGTAGGAGCGCAGCTTCCCGTCGAGCACGGCGATCACCGACAAGGTCGTCGCGGCACCGACGCCGAGCGCCTGGATCGCGCGGTGCGCTTCGGAGAACGCCGCGAGCACGCGCTGATCGAGCTGGTCGAGCGGATCGGGCGAGGGTTGGGCGAGCTCGCCGCGCGACACGACGCCCGCGAGCGCGGACACCGCGAGGCGCGACGCCGCCCGCCCTTCGGGCATGCCGCCCACGCCGTCGGCGACCGCGAGCACCACGCCGTCCTTGCCGACCGGCACGATCGCCGCGGCGTCCTCGTTCGGTCCGTTCTTCCCGAATCGCCGCCGCGTGTATGCGTGCGCGGTGCCGTCCCCGACGCGATAGGTCTCGGCCCGCTCCATCTCGTCTTCGAGGAGCAGACGCGGTGCGTCGAGGATGGTGATCTCCGCCATGCGCGTGGTTTCGAAGCCGATGGCGGGTTTCAGTCGTCGTCGTCCGGGTCGTCCTGCGCGGACTTCTTGCCGGCGTTCGGACGCTTCATCCGCTCCTCGAGCATGCGGCGCGCGGCCTCGATGTCGAGCCGCTCGTCGAGCTGCTCGAGCAGCGTCAGGTCGCGTTCCGGGACGAGCGCGACGAGCTCGTGCTTCTTGTCGATGACGATGATCCGCTCGGTGCCGTGCGCGACGAGGTTCAGGTCTTCCGACAGATGCTTGCGCACCTGCGCCGCCTCGACGCGCTCGACGACGACCTCGACGTCGCGGTCGAGGTTCTCGAGCAGCTCGAGGTCCTCGACGGGGATGATCGCCGCGCGGTCCTTGCCGCGATCCGTGATGACGATCCGCTGCTTGCCGTTCGCCACGAGCTTCAAGACGTCGGCGAAGCTCTTCTTCACTTCGCTGATCGAGACCCGCTCCATCACGTCCTCCGGCGCCGTCGCTCTGTCGCGGCAGCGCGGCGCAGTGTAGCGGCGTCCGCCGTAGTCGAGGGGATCACTTGTCGCCCGCCGCGGGACGCGACGCCGCGCGCTCGGCATCGCGACGCTCGAGCTCGCGCACGACTTCCTGGAAGTCGGCGCGATCGCGGAGCAGGGCGACGTCCTCGTCCTTCTCGAGAGCCTCCGCGCCGCGATCGAACCCTTTCTCGACGGCGCGCCGGATCAGCGCGACCGCGCGCGGCGCGAGCGCGGCGACGATCCGCTCGCGTTCCGCGTCCGCGAGGTCGATGTCGCGCTCGGCGTGGGCGATCGCGGCGACGATCTTCTCCGCGCCCCGATAGGACTGCAGCCACTCGGCCGGCGGCATGCTCGCGTAGGCCTCGGCGCGGTCCGCCGCGGCCTCGAGCCGGCCTTGATCGATCAACGCGCCGGCGCGCGCCCACTCGAGCGTGAGCACCAGGCGGACGAGGTCGGAGTCCGACGGGTTCCTCGCGAGCGCGCGGGCGACCCACGATTCCGCCGTCGTGAGCCGCTTCTCTTCTTCCGCGATGTCGCCCGCCATCCGCGCGATCATCGAGAGGTTCATCCACGCGACGCCGAGGCGCTCTTCGACCGACGCGCTTCCCGGCGCGCGGGTGTGCAGCTCGGTCAACCGTTCGATCGCGAGGCGATACTCCGCCTCCGCCTCGGGGAGCTGCTTGCGACCCTCGAAGATCAGGCCGAGGTTGTTGTGCACTGCGGCCGCTTCCATCGCGTACCGCTCCGACTCCGGGAATTGCGCATGCAGCTCGTCCTGGATCGGCGCCGCGAAGCGGTACTCGCGCTCGGCGTCGTCAGGACGGTTGGTGCGCCGATAGAACCCGCCGAGGTTCATCCGGATGGTCGCCACGAAGCTGCGCTGGAGCGGAACCGCGTTCTCGGTCATCGTCCGCGCCGCGATCTCGCTCGCCTTGTTGAAAGCGGCCAGCGCGTCGTCGCGGCGCGGCCCGGGCTCGTTGCCGTGCCCCATCAGCATGAGGCCGAGGTCGTTCCACCCTTGCGCGAGGATCTCGTCGACGACGTGCGTGTGCTGCTCCGGCGTCGCGCGATCTCCCGTGGCGAAGACCTCCTTGAACGCCTGCTCCGCGTCGGCCTCGCGCCCCATCGCGACGCGCAACTGGCCGAGTTGGAAGTAGGCGCGCATGCGCTCGACGAGAACGCCCGGCACCTTCGCCTCGTCGAGGCGGGCGAGGTCCGCGAGCGCGCGGGACAACGCCGCGTCGGCCTCCGGCATCCGGCCTTCTTCCTGGTTGATGCGCGAGAGCGCGATGCGCGACTCGACGACGCGCATCAGGAGTTCGGTGTTCGTCCAGAGGGTCTCGCCGAGCTGGTCACTGGCGACGAGCATCGTGTCGATCGTCTCGCGCGCCCCTTTGCGGTCGCCGAGGGACTCGAGGACGTTCGCGAGACGCGCGTACGCGCTGATCGCGTCCTGCCGCGCTTCGGGATCGCGCGCCTCTTCCGGATGGAGCGACGTGAAGAAATCGCGCGCGCGCTCGAGGAGCCGCTTCCGTGCGCGCTCCATCTGCGGCACGTCGTCGAGCAGGTTGTCGCCGACGTCGACGAGCATCTGGTCGACGGCCGACAAGGCGCGGCGGAAGTTCATCTCGGCGCGCTCGCGCAGGTCGGCTTCGCGGGCGCCGGCCTCCTCGGCGCGCGCGCGGAGCGTCGCTTCGCGAACGCTCGCGTTGTGCTGCTGGATCGCGAACAGCGTCGGTCCACCGACCACCAGCAGGACGGCCAGCGCGATCGCGGTCGATGCGGCGGGATGGCGCTGCGCGAACCGTCGCACGCGCTCGATCGCGCTCGCGCGCCGCGCGAGGATCGGCCGCAGCTCGACGACGTTCAGCAGGTCGGCGGCGAACTCGGCGGCGGTCGGATAACGACGCGCGGGCTCCGGATCGAGCGCCGTGAGGCACACGGTCTCCGCGTCGCGCGTGACCGACGGATTCAGCTCGCGCAGCCGCTCCGACGTGCCCGACAGGATCGAGCGCATCACGATCTCCGCCGTCTCGCCGGTGTGCGGCAGCGTGAGTCCGAGCATCTCGAAGAGCACGACGCCGAGCGCATAGATGTCGGTGCGGCGGTCGACCGCCTGCGCGTTCAGTTGCTCGGGCGCCATGTACGGCAGCGAGCCGAGCTGCGTGCCGGTGCGCGTGAGACGGCTCTCGCCGGCCGTGGTCGCGAGGCCGAAGTCGAGCACGCGAACCCGCCCGTCCGGGCACAGCATGAGGTTCGACGGCTTCACGTCGCGGTGCATCACGCCGCGCTCGTGCGCGTGGTCGAGCGCGAGCGCGGCCTGCCGGACGATGCGGAAGCAGCTCTCGACCCAGCCGCGCGCGAACACGTCGGCTTCGGGCGCGAACGAACCCGGCGGCTCGTCCTTCAACCGCGCGCGCAACGCCGCGAGGAGGTCCTTACCGCCGAGCTTCTCGACGCCGCCGTCGGGCGTGCTCGCGCGCAGATCGTGCATCAGCTCCGCGAGCGAGGCGCCGATCACGCGCTCCATGGCGAAGAACGGCAGCCCGTTCTCCTCGCCGACGGTGTGGACCTGGACGATGCCGGGGTGCTCGAGCTTCGCGACCGTCTCGACCTCGCGGCGGAAACGTTCACGCGCGCCCGGGAAGTAGAGATGCTCCGGGCGAATGACCTTGAGCGCGACCGGACGGTTCAAGCCCTCCTGCGTGGCGAGGAACACGACCCCCATCCCGCCGCCGCCGAGGCGCTTCAGCAGCCGGAACTCGCCGAGCTTCTCCGGAAACTCGTTCGGAGCGTTCTCGCCGACGCTCGGCAGGAGGCCCATCTCGGCCAACGCACCGAGGCGCTTGCGGATCGCATCGGCGTTCGCCGGGTGCTCCGAGCAGAACCGCGAGACGCTCGACCAGCCTTCCTTCTCGAGGCGTTCGAGGCACGAAGCGACCAGCTCCTCGAGGGTCTCGTCGATCTGCGGGCGCGGAGTGTCGTCGGCCGGGGTCATTGGAGCGCCATCTTGGCAACGCCGCGGCGGGGCGTCGAGCGGGCGCCGCGCACGTGCGGAGCGGCCAGCGAGTTGATAGGTGACTCACGCAACGATATCGTTGCGCCACGCAACCATTCGATCCGCTGACGCGAGGAGGTCGTCGATGTCCACACGGTTCGCCGAGACGATGCCGCTGCGCGCGGCGTCACGAGAAGTCGTGCGCGAGCTCGGGTTCTTGATGCCGCGGTTCCACGCGGCCGACGTCACCCACGCGCAGTGCCACGCACTGCTCGAGGTGCATCAGGCCGGACGCGCCACCGCCGCCGAGGTGGCGGAGCGCTTGAAGATCGACAAGTCGACCGCGAGCCGCACGGTGACCGACCTCGTCCGCAAACGACTCCTGCGGATCGCGCCCGACTCGGACCAGCGGCGCCGCCCGGTCGAGCTCACCGCGAGCGGCGTGAAGAAGGTCGAGCAGATCGACGTGCTTGCCAGCCGCCAGGTCGACGAGTCGCTCGGACTGCTCGCGGACGCGGAGCGCGGGACCGTGCTCGCCGGGATGCAGCTCTACGCGAAGGCGCTCTCCCGACGGCGGCGCCGGCGCGAGTTCGCCATCCGCCCGATCGATCGCGCCGACGATCCGCAGATCGCGCGCGTCATCCGCGAGGTGATGACGGAGCACGGCGCATCGGGGCCGGGGTTCGCGATCCACGACCCCGAGGTGAGCGCGATGAGCGTCGCGTACGGCCGACCGCGCGCGGCCTACTTCGTCGTCGTCCATCGCGGCAAGGTCGTCGGCGGCGGCGGGATCGCGTCGCTCGAAGGCGGCCAGAAGGACACCTGCGAGCTGCGCAAGATGTACTTCCTGCCGGAGGCCCGCGCGCTCGGGCTCGGCGCCGAGATGCTCGCGCGCTGCCTCGCCACCGCGCGCGAGAAGCGCTTCAAGACCTGCTACCTCGAGACGCTGAAGTCGATGCGCGCCGCTCGGCGGCTGTACGAGAGCTTCGGCTTCCGCCCGCTCGGCAAGCCGCTCGGAGCGACCGGCCACTTCGGTTGCGACGCGTGGTACTCGCTCGCCCTGTGAGGACGGCGATCGGTCGCTTCGCTCCCCTTGCGCCGTCGAACACTGGTGTTTTTCCCGAATGGGCGTATGTTTCCGGTCCGTTCGTCTCGTTTGCGCCGATCGCAGCCTCCCTGTGTCGGGAGACTCCTCGCGTAAGCCAGGGAAGTTTGGAGGTTAGCTCGGAAATGAACACGCGTTTGTACGTTGGCAACCTGTCCTACAACACGACGGAAGAGTCGCTGCGCAGCTTCTTCGGGCAGGATGGCCGGCGCGTCACGGAAGTGACGATCATCATGGACCGCGCCACGGGCCGGTCGAAGGGTTTCGCGTTCGTCGAGATGAGTTCCGGTGAGGACGCTCAGAAGGCGATGTCCGCATGCGACGGCAAGGATCTCGATGGCCGTCAGATCCGCGTCAGCGAGGCGCGTGAGCGCACCGGTGGCGGCGGTGGCGGCGGCGGCGGCGGTGGTGGACGAGGCGGCTTCGGAGGCGG
>CAZBOK010000211.1:0-8316 GCA_964493525.1 uncultured Phycisphaeraceae bacterium
GGGAGCGGCAGCCCCACGTTCGCGGCGCGCCGCAAGGATCCGGCGCACGCGGACGGCAATAGAAGGAGGGGGAGCGCGGCGAGGAGGACCGCCTGCTTCAGCTCGGGTTGCTCGAACGCACCGCGATGGACGGCGAATACCACTGCGAGCAGGAGCAGGACGAGCGCCATCGCGAAGGTAGCCTAACGACGAGCGCGCGACTTCCCTTCCTTCGAGATGCGGATGACCAAGGACAACAACGAGCGATATCACGATCGCATCGCCGGGCGGTACGACGAGATCTACGAGGACGATCCGTACCACCAGCTCTGCCGCGAGCTCACCTTCCGCCACCTCAAGCCGCACCTGCCGCGCGACCTCTCCGGCCGCGTGCTCGACGCGGGGTGCGGCACCGGCGTGTTCGGGCTGCGCCTCGCGAAGAGCGGGTACAAGGTCGACTTCCTCGACATCTCGCAGAAGATGATCGAGCAGGCGCGCGCGCGCGCCGAGGAAGCGCGCCTGTGCGCCGACGCGAAGTGGGTGCACGCCGACCTCACGGAGCCGGGCGACCTCGAGCCCGGCGCCTACTCGTTGATCGTCGCGCAGGGCGACCTGTTCTCGTTCGTCGCGGACCCCGGCAAGACGCTGCGCGCCGCGGCGCGCCTCCTGCGGCAAGACGGCGTGCTCGCGGCATCGGTCGACCAGCGCCTCGCCGGCCTCGACTTCTTCGCCGAGCGGGACGACCTCGGCGCGCTCGAGCGCTTCGTGCAGGACGGCAAGAGCGAGTGGCTCGGCGCGCGCCGCGAGGAGCGCTTCGCGACGCGGATGTTCCTCGCGGAAGAGCTGCGCGACCTCGTCGAGAAGAACGGCTTCACGATGCAGGGCGTGATGGGGCGCACCGTGCTGCCGCTCAAGCGCTGGCGCGAGAAGCTCGCCGACGCCGCGATGCGCCGGCGCGTGATCGAGATCGAGGAGCGGTTGAACAAGAAGCCGAGCGCGCTCGGTCGAGCGAGCCACCTCGACTTCATCGCGAAGCGCGTCTGAGCGAACGCCGCGGCACGCGCGCGGAGCGCGTCAGTCGAACATCCCGCTCGCGAACGCGTCGGGGTCGAACTCTTCCACGTCGTCGGCCTGCTCGCCGACGCCGACGAACTTGACCGGCAGCCCGACCTTGTCGCGGATCAACACCGCGGCGCCGCCTTTCGCCGATCCGTCGAGCTTCGCGAGGAACAGGCCGGTCACCGGAACGGCGGCCTTGAACTTCTCGGCCTGCACCAGCGCGTTCTGCCCGGTCGTCGCGTCGAGCACGAGGAGCACTTCGTGCGGCGCGCCGGGGATCTTCTTCTCGAGCGTGCGGCCGATCTTCGCGAGCTCCTTCATCAGGTGGTCCTGCGTGTGCAGGCGGCCCGCGGTGTCGACCAGCAGCACGTCGGCGCCGCTCTCGACCGCGCGCGCCGCGGCGTCGAACGCGACGGCCGCCGGGTCGGCGCCCGGACGGCCGGTGACGATCTCCGCGCCGACGCGCTTCGCCCAGATCGCGAGCTGCTCGACGGCGGCGGCGCGGAACGTGTCGCCCGCGCCGACGACGACCTTCTTGCCCCGGCTCGTGAACCAGCGCGCGAGCTTGGCGATCGACGTGGTCTTCCCCGAGCCGTTCACGCCGACGATCAGGATCACGGTGGGGGGCGCGGCGGCGAACCGCACGCCCTGCTTCTCGCCGAGCCGCGCGCGGATCGCGCGCCCGAGGAACGCGCGGACGTCCGTCGTCGTCTTGAGGTCGCGCATCTTCCAGGCCTGGCGCGCCTCCGCGATGATCTGCGTGCCGGTCGCGCCGAGGTCGGCGGTGTAGAGCGTCTCCTCCAGCTCGTCGAGCAGCGCGTCGTCGAGGTCGCGGCCGATCGAGAGCAGCTTCTTCAAGCCGAGAGCGAGCGAGTCGCGGGTCTTGCCGAGCGCGGCGCGCAGACGTCCGAGCATCGATCAGGCTCCGCCCGCTCGATCGACCGCGTCGGGACCGTCGATGAGGTCGGGGAGATCGGGCAGCTCTTCGTCGGTGTCGCCTTGCGGTTCCGCGGCGCGGCGCGCGGGCACGCCGGACGCGGCGGTCGGCGGGCGCCCGAGGTCGGCGCGGATGCGGTCGAGCACGCCGTTCACGAACTTGCCGGACTTCGCGGTGGAGAAGCGCTTCGCCAGCTCGATCGCTTCGTTCAGCGTGACCTGCGGCGGGATGTCGTCGCGGAGCAGCAGCTCGGCCACGCCGATGCGCAGGATGTTGCGGTCGACCGGCGCCATGCGTTTCACGTCCCAGCGCTGCGCGACGCGCGTGAGCTCCGCGTCGATGCGCTCCTTCTCGCGCAGCACGTCGACGACGAGCGACTCGGCGAACGCGTGCACGAGGTCGTCGGATGTCTGCATGCGCAGGAAGTCGTCGAGCGGCAGCGGCGCCCCGGACGCGACGGCCGGCGGCTCGCGCCGGTTGACGTCGTCCTGGTAGAGGAACTGGAGCGCGAGCTCGCGCGCCCGCGTGCGTTTGCGAGTCGCCATGGTCAGCCGTGCTTCTCGCCGCGGAGCCGGGCGACGAGGTGCGCCATCTCGATCGCGGCGCGCGCGGTCTCCGCGCCCTTGTTGCCGACCTTGCCGCCCGAGCGCTCGAGCGCCTGGTCGAGCGTGTCGACGGTGAGCACGCCGAACAGCACCGGCACCCCGGTCGCAAGCGATGTCGCGGTGATCCCGCGCGCCGCCTCGGTGGCGACGTGCAGGTAGTGGTCGGTCTCGCCGCGGATCACGGCGCCGAGACAGAGCACCGCGTCGAAGCGCCCGGTTCCGGCGCCCGTCTTCGCGACCAGCGGCAGCTCGAACGCGCCCGGCGCCCACGCGAGCGTGACGTTGCCGTCCGGGACGCCGAGCTCCTTCAACTCCGCGAGCGCGCCGTCGACGAGCCGGCGCACCACGAACTCGTTGAAGCGCGCGGCGGCGATCAGCACGCGCAGGCCGGCGTTCTCGGCCGCGCGCGAGGTTCCCGTGAGTTCGGACATCCGGTCGTCAGTCCTTCGAGTCGACGTTCTTCGGCCGCGCGGGCGGCGGCAGGTAGCGGTACCCGGTGTTCGGGTTGTCGCGGTCGTACGCGAATGCGTCGTGGTTCGAGAGGAAGTGCTTCACGTAGTCGGCGGGGATCGCGAAGTTCAGCCCTTCGGAGAACAACCGCTTCCACGAGTTCACGCCGATCACCTCGCCCTTCGAGTTGAAGAGCGGCCCGCCCGAGTTGCCGGGGTTCAGCGCGGCGGTGGTCTGGATGTAGACCATGCCGCCCTGCTCGCGGTTCTTGATCGACACGATCCCCTGGCTGACGCTGCGCTCCATGCCCTGCGGCGCGCCGACCGCGAACACGGTCTGGCCGACCTTCAGCGTGTCGATGTTGCCGATCGTCACCTTCTTCAGCTTCTCGCCCTTCAGCTCCTCGTCGTCGATCTTGAGCAGCGCGAGGTCGACTTCCGAGTTCACGGCGATGATCTTCACCTTCTCGAACTGCTTCTTCTCGAACTGGCCGTCCTTCATGCGGAACACCGTGACGGTGATCTGCGCCTCGCCCTGGACCACGTGCGAGTTGGTGATGACGTGCCCGTCCTCGCGGATGATGAAGCCCGAGCCGAGGCCGGACGGCGTCTTCACCAGGACGACCGCTTCCGACACGTGTTCGACCGCGTCCTTGACGGTGGTCTCCTTCAGCTCGGCTTCCGACCAGAGACCGTTGTCCTTCGTGTCCGCCGCGGCGCCGTCCTTCGCTTTCGCGGCGTCCTGGTCGGTCGTGCGGTTCAGGATCTTCACCTTCGGCAGCTCGAGCACGGTGAAGCCCATGTCGACGAACACCTTCTCGTCGGTCTCCTTCAACACGTCGCCCCGGACGATCTTGCCGTCGGTGAGCGTGAACTCGTCGGGCGCGACCCGTGCGATCGGCGCGAGCGCGAGCGCGTGCAGGAGGAAGAGCGGCGCGAGCATCGGACGTCTCCGCGGTCGAATGGACGCGGCATGGTAGCAGAGCGTTCTGCACCCGCGACCGTCGCGCGGTTTTCGCCTACGATCCCGCGCTTCGTTCCGACCCCGCGGGAGCTCTGGGATGTTCATCGCACCGACCGCCGTGATCGCGCTCGTCGCCGCACTGCTCGTGGCAAGCGACGACGAGGACGACTCCGGCAAGAACGGCCTGTACAAGACGTACGGCTTCAGCGGGATGATCATCTCCAAGCTGAACGACGGCTGCTCGTGCCTGCCCGCGGGCGACGTCGACGGCGACGGCAAGGACGACCTCGTCGTCGTGAACAACGCGCGCGCGCGCATCGACCTGTTCCTGAACCGCGGGGAGAAGGGCGCCGGCGCGTGGTCGGAGGGCGAAGCCGACTCGGTGAACGACCTCGCCGACGAGACGTTCTTCGCGCGCGAGAACTACCCGGTCGAAGAGAAGGTGAGCGCGGTCGCGATCGCCGACGTGAACGGCGACAAGATCGGCGACCTCCTCTTCCTCGGCGACTCGAACCGCGTGAGCGTGGCCTATCGCGAGAAGGACGGGCGCTACCGCCGCGCGGTGCGCCTCGACGTCGACAAGCCGTCCGGAGTCTCGGAGGCGCTGCGCGTCGCCGACCTGAACGGCGACGGCAAGCCGGACCTCGTCGTGCTCGGCAAGGAGAACACCTACCTCTTCCTGCAGGCGGACGGCGACCGCTTCCCCGACCGCGTGACGCTCGCGAACGCGACGAAGGACGTCGGCGGCTTCTCGGTCGTCGACCTGAACGGCGACCACCTCGTCGACCTCCTCTATGCGAGCGGCTCGAGCGAGACGCCGTTCCGCTGGCGCCTCGGCCTCGGCGGCGCGCGCTTCGGCCCGGAGATCGGGTCGCGCTTCGCGGAGATCCGCAACTACACGACGGCGGACGTCGACGGCGACGGCGCGGCCGACGTGCTCGCCGTGCGGAAGCTCTCCGGTCGTCTCTCGCTCCTGCGCCTCGGCGATCCGCCGGCCGGCGCGAACGATCGCCTGCAGCTCTCGGCGTTGCGCGCGATCGCGTACGCGCCGCAGAAGGACGTCGACAAGCGCGACGAGACGCTCGCCGACCTCGACGGCGACGGGCAGCCCGAGCTGATCGTCGCTGAGCCGTCCGCCGCGCGCATCGTCGTGTACCACGACCTGCTCGGCGGCACGCGCTGCGACAGCGAGGCATTCCCGGCGTTCGTCGGCGCCGCGCACCCGCGCGCGGCCGACCTCGACGGCGACGGACGTCCCGAGGTCGTGATGGCCGCGGTCGACGAAGGCGCGATCGGCATCGCGAAGGTCGACGAGCACGGCAAGCTCTCCTTCCCCGCATCGGTCGCCATCCCCGACGGCAAGAAGCTCCTCGCGCTCGACGCGTGCGACACCGACGGCGACAAGCGCGCGGAGATCTGGCTCGCGGTGGCGGACAAGGAGAAGAAGGGCGGCAAGCTCGCGCGCCAGCTCGTCCGCCTCGGCGACGGCGGCGTGGTCGCGGCGTCGTTCGAACTCCCCGAGTGCAAGTCCGACCCGAACGACCTGTGGCTCGTCGATCTCGATCGCGACGGGAAGCAGGACGCGATCCTCTTCCTCGGCCGCGAAGTGCCGAAGATCCTCCTCGCGCGCGGCGACAAGTTCGAGGACGCGAAAGCGGATCAGGTGCCGAACCTCGGCATCCTGAACGGCGTGGCGAAGAAGGCGCTCGCGTACGGCGACGTCGACGGCGACGGCAAGAACGAGCTGCTCGCGCCGGGCCCGAACTTCGCGCGCGCGTTCTGGCTGAAGTCGGAGAACAACAAGGTCGTGCCGCAGGTGGTCGGCCAGTTCAACCTCGACAGTCCGAACGCCGAGGTGACGGCCGTCGGCTTCGCCGACCTCGACGGCGAGCCCGGCCCGGAGATCGTCGTGGTCGACAAGCCGAGCGACTCGGCGCGCGTGTTGAAGCAGGTCACCGGCGGCGCGGCGCGCGAGATCGCGAAGATCGAGCTGCCGATCACGCAGCCGAACGGCATCCTCGCCGCGGACCTCGACGGCAATCGCCGCACCGACCTCCTCTTCACGACGCAGACCGTGGTGGGAGCGGTGCAGAACGGCGGGCGCGACTCGACGCTGCAGGTGGTCGCGGATTTCGAGGCGCCGGTGAAGGAGGCGTTCTTGAACGCACTCGAGGTCGGCGACGTGAACACCGACGGCGAGCCCGACGTCGTGATCGCCGAGATCCATCATCACCTCATCGAGGTCGTCGCCGCGCACAAGACTTCGCTCGAGCACGCGGTGAAATGGCCGGTCTTCGAACAGCGCATCTTCGAGCGCGGCGACCGCGGCGACAACGAGCCGCGCGAGCTGCTCGTCCGCGACGTCACCGGCGACGGCCGCGCCGACATCGCGATCCTCGTCCACGACCGATTGATCGTCTACCCGCAGGAGAAGGCTCCATGATTCGCGTTCGCGTCCTCGCATTCGCCGCGGCACTGCTCGCCGCGCCGGCCGTCCGCTCGGCGCACGCCGACGGCTTCGAGAAGAACCTGCCGGCCGGGACGCTCGCGTTCGTCGGCATCGACGACGTCACGGCGTTCAAGGCCGGCGCGGCGCAGACCGCGTGGGGCAGGCTGCTCGCCGACCCCGCGTTCGAAGGGATGAAGTCGTCGATCGCGAAGGAGATCACCGCGATCGGCCTGAAGGCGAAGGACGAAGTCGGCGCGAGCCCGCTCGAGCTGATGGAGATGATGACCGGCGGCGTCGCGCTCGCGCTCGTCGATGCGACCTACACCGTCGACGACAAGCAGAAGGGGCGCGTGCGTCCCGCGTTCGTGTTCCTGTGCGGCGTCGGCGACAAGGCGGACGACTTCCTCGCGCGCGTCGACGTGCTGACCGACCGCGAGGTCGCCGACGGCAAGACCGTTCGACAGAACGAGCAGGAGGGCGACGTCGACGTCCGCGTGCTCCTGAACGCGAAGGACGAGGGCGAGAACCGCTTCGTCGTCCGCTACGGAGTGAAAGGCGACGTGTTCATCGCGACGATCGCGGCCGAAGGGCTGAAGGATCGCAACTACTTCGCGGAGACGCTCGCCGGGCTCGGCGACGATTCGGCCGAGGTGCTCGCCGAAGCGCCCGCGTTCTCGAAATCCGCCGCGGCGCGCGGCGAAGGCGGGCTGCGCGTGTTCGGCGACATGCCGCGCCTGCTCGCGATGTTCCTCGACGCCGGCGAGCAGAACGGCGAGCTGGACGAGGAGGCGAAGAAGGCGGTCGACATGCTCGGCGTCCGCAACCTCGGCGTGCTCTCGGCCAATCTGCGGATGTCGGAGTCCGGCACAGAAGGCGAAGCCGAGCTGCCGTTCGACGGCCAGGGCTGGATCCCGCGGCTCGCGCACGCGTTCTTCGCGCCCGGTGAGTTCGGCGTGCTGCGGCTCGCGCCCGAGAAGCCGTTGTCCGTCACCGCGTGGCAGCTCCACATCGGCCCCGGGATGGACGCGGTGCGCGAGATGCTCGGCGAGATGTCGCCGGATCTCGCGAAGGAGATGGACCAGGGACTCGCGACGAACTTCAAGATGGGGGACGTCGACCTGAAGAAGGAGCTGATCGACAACCTCACCGGCGAGCTCGGCGTGTTCACCGTGCCGATCGATCCCGACGAAGCGCAGGACATGGTCTTGTTGCCGAACAACTTCGTCCTGATGCTCGGCCTCAAGGACAGCGCCGCGGTGACGACCGCGATCGACGCGGTGCTCCGCAACACGGGCATGCATGCGGCGCGCAAGAAGGAGGAGTTCCAGGGCACGACGGTGTGGAGCGTGCCGACTCCGGCGGGCACGGCGCGGTACACCGTGCTCGGCGACTACCTCGTCGCTTCCCTCTCCGACGAGCTGTTGAAGGACACGCTGCGCCGCAAGTCCGCGTCGGACCTGCCGAACCTCGGCGCGAACGACGAGTTCAAGGCGGCGATCGAGAAGAGCGGCGGTCAGGAAGCGAGCGCGGTCCTCTACTGGGACGCGCAGGAACTCGCGCGCGGGATGCTGACCGGATTCAAGATGGCGGTCGAGCATCCGCCGGCTCGCCGGCGCGGCACGGCGCCGATGCCGGAGAACCCCTTCGCCGGCGTTTCGATCCCCGACCCGTCGATCGTCGACAAGCACGTGAAGGGGATGATGATCGAAGTCACGCACATCGACGACAAGGGCGTCCGCATCCACTTCAACGGACCGTGACGCGCGCAAGCGCGTCGCTACACTCTCCGACCGATCCGCACCCGTAGCTCAATTGGATAGAGCGTCAGCCTCCGGAGCTGAAGGTTTCGCGTTCGACTCGCGACGGGTGCACCA
>CAZBOK010000212.1:0-8309 GCA_964493525.1 uncultured Phycisphaeraceae bacterium
CCGTCGTCCTCGGGGAGCGCGCCGGTCGCGTGCTGCTCCATCGGGAGGTGCGTGTTCCCCTCGTAGAAGAGGACGTCCTCGAACACGTGATCCGCTTCGGCGAAGCCCTTGTCGAGCTGGCCGAACTTCATCGACACGCGCTTGTGGATGTTGCCGTGATCGCTGGATTCGTGGATGCGCGGCTCCGGGACGTCGAGCGCATCCTGCACGCCGGAGATCGTCGGCAGCGGCTCGTACTCGACGACGATCGCGTCGACCGCGCGCTGCGCGATCTCCTCGCTGGTCGCGGCGACCGCGGCGACGGGGTCGCCGACGAAGCGCACCTTGCCGACGCACAGCGCGTGTTCGTCCTGCGACACCGGGAGGATGCCGAACGTCTCGGGCATCGCGTCGCCGGTCAGCACGCCGACGACGCCCTGCATGGCGCTCGCCTTCGACGTGTCGATCGACTTGATGCGCGCGTGGGGGACGCTGCTGCGCTTCAGGCGCATGAACACCATGCGCGGGAACGACAGGTCATCGGCGAAGCGCGTCTGTCCCGTGACCTTCGCGCGGCCGTCGACGCGGCGGAACGGCTTGCCGAGCAGGTTGAATCCGCGCGCGGTGCTCGCGTCCTTCGTTGCGTCTTTCGTGATCGGGTTCGGGTCGATCGCCACGTCAGCGGCCCTCCCCGTCGGTCCCGGGAATCGGCGAGCCGCAGCGCGCGGCTTCGGGCGGCTGCGCGTCGGCCTCGCCGGCGAGGATGCGGCCGGCCCACTCGATCGCGGTGAGGATCTGGTGGTAGCCGGTGCATCGGCAGAGGTTGCCGGAGAGCGCTTCCGCGATCTCCTCGCGCGTCGCGCGCGGGTTGTCGCGCAGGAGCGCCTTCGCCGCCATGAGGATCCCCGGCGTGCAGTAACCGCACTGCGCGGCGCCCATGTCCGCGAAGCAGCTCTGCAGCGGATGCAGTCGGTTGCCGTGCTGGAGGCCTTCGACGGTCTCGACGTCCTTGCCCTCCGCCTCGATCGCGAGCGCGAGGCACGACAACACCGGCTTGCCGTCGACGAGCACGGTGCACGTGCCGCACTCGCCGAGCTCGCAGCCGTGCTTCGTCCCGGTGAGCGCGAGCTCCTCGCGCAGCACCTCGAGCAGCGTGTGATGCACCGGGAACGCGACCGTGCGCGGGTCGCCGTTCACGCGCAGGGTCGCAGTGACGATCTCTTCGCTCATGCGTCGTCCTCCTCGGTTGCGCCGTTCGCGACCGATCCGTTGCGTCGCGGGATCTCGATCAGCGGCGCCTCGAAGGAGACGCCTTCCGCGAGCAGACCGCGCACGAACTGCTCGGCGATCTGCTCGCCGAGCGCGCGCGCCGAGAGCCGGCCGTCCGGCCGGAACCAGCGCACGGTCCAGTTGAGTCCGCCGAGGATCGCGAGCACGGCGACCTTCGGATCGACGCGGCGGAAGCGGCCTTCGGCGATCCCCTCGGTCACCACGGCGCGCAGCCGGCGCTCGTAGCGGTCGCGACGCTCGATCAGCGGCCGTCGCGCGCGGGCCGGGAGCTGCTCCAGCTCGAGGTGGGCGAGCGATCCGGGCACCGCTTCGTTCAGGCACACGACGTGGCCGACGATCAGCAGCCACAGCCGTTGGTCCGCGGGGAACCCGTGCTTCTTCGCCGCCGCCGCGTGATCGACCGACTCGAGCAGCCGCGTGAGGGTGTCGTCCTGGCAGAACGCAAGCAGGTGGCGCTTGCTCTCGAAGTAGTAGTAGAGGTTGCCGACGGTCATCCCGAGCGCGGCGGCGATGTCGCGCATCGACGCGTCGTGGAAGCCCTTGGCCCGGAACGCGCGCGACGCGGCATGCAGCATCGCGCGCTTCTTCGCGCGGATCTTGGTCGTGTCGGCGGTGGCGCGGATTTGAACCACGGTTCAAAATCCTGTCGACCCGGGCGCCGCGCGTCAAGGTGTCGAGCGCGGCGCGCGGGAATGAGCGGCGGGACGTCATCGATGCCGCGGTCGACCGCGACGTGCGGATCCCGGAAGTCATCGCGGAAGTCGTCGCGCCGCCGGCGACCGGCACCCTTGTCCTGGGGATGCGCTCCGTGCGCGACCCGGCCCGCCCGGCGCGAACACCCGGATCGATTCTTGCCTCCGAACCGCAATCCGTTCTTCATCGCGACTTGACCGACTGCCGCGTTCCGTGCGAGAGTGCGCCCCGTTCTCGGGACCGGGGTCGCGCGGCGCGCCCCGCTCGTTCGGCTCGTCCACCCGACTGACTGAGGAGTTCCCCACATGAAGTCGCGCAGCCCTGCCCTCGTCGCGTTCGTTGCGATCGTCGGTCTTCCCACGCTCGCACGTGCGGTCGATTTCACGCCCAACCACCTGTTCGTCTCGAACAACGCGGGCTCGATCTTCGAGTTCGCGCAGGACGGCTCGTTCGTCCGCGCGATCACGATGACCGGCGCGACGCCGCTCGTGAACGGCATGTCGTTCAACGCCGACGGCGTGCTCCTGGTCGCGGACACCGGCGACGATCAAATCTTCGCGGTCAACGCCGACGGCACGAACGCGAGCCTGTTCACGACCGCCGACATGCCGACCGACGTGGTCCTCGGTCCGGGCGGCGAGCACTACGTCAGCGTGATCACCAACAACCGCGTGAAGGTCTACTCGCCCGCGGGAGTCTTCGCGCGCGACGTCGGCGCGGGCACCAGCATCAACAAGCCGCCCGCGTTCGAGCTCGGTCCCGACGGTCACGTGTACTGCGAGTCGGGCAACGCCTCGCAGATCCGCATCTTCGAGCTCGACCAGGCCGGCCCGAGCATCCGCACCATCGCCCCGGCCGGGACGTTCAATGCCGGCCATGGCATGAGCTTCGGCAAGAACGGCGAGTTCTTGATCGCCGGTTGCGAGGCGAACCTCGTCACGCGGTTCGACAAGGTCGGTGTGAAGGTCGGCACGTTCGGCAACGGCACGCCGTTCACGGACCCCGAGGACGTGTTGATCGGTCCGAACGGCAACCTCTTCATCACCTACCAGACCGGCACCGGGCAGGGACTCGTCGGCGAGTTCGGGTTCGACAACGTCAAGGTGCGCGACATCGGCAACGGCTTCGGCGTCACGTTCGCGAGCCGCGCGGTGTTCGCGCCGTTCCGGTTCCTCGTGAAGCTCACCGGCAACATCAAGCGCGGCGACGGCGCGTCGAAGGTCCCGGTCGAGGAGGAAGCGATCCTCTCGATCTCGCCGAACTCCGGCGTCGTGCTGATCAAGCTCACGAACTACCCGGCGGATGACCTCGTCACGGTGCTCGGGCGCGACACGCTCGTGTTCCACGGCTCCGAGTTCGCGAAGTCGGCGACCGATCCGAAGCACACCTTCAACGGCGCGGACGTTCCGATCGACGCGCGACTGAACGGCTATGCGGCGCTCGCCCTCGAAATGACCGACGTGGTCGACGGCGCGACCGGCTTCGCGCGCGTGAAGAAGTTCACCGGCACGCTGACGGGCACCGGACCGACCGGCGGGTTCTCGGTGAAGGTGAAGTCGAAGGGCATCGCCGTCTCGCCCTGACCGCGCCCGGACCCGTCACGGGACGAACACCACGACCCCGGAGGCGGGCTGCGCGATCTGCACCGCCACGCGCGCCGCGACGTGCCGCGGCAGCTCGACGTCGAGTCCCGTGCTGCCGAGGCGCAGCGCGACGACGTCGTCGAACAGCGCAGTGAATTGCGCGCGATCGACCGAGACGCCGTGCACCTCGGCGAGCTCGTCGCCGCGTGAATCGACCAACCGCGCGTCGACCGTGTCGATCGGCTTGTTGCGCTCGCGAACGCCCACCGTCACGCGCGCGCCCGGGAGCAACGTCAGCCCGAAGTGCGCGACGCCGAGCGCGCCGTGGCTCTTCGCGCCGTTCTTCGTGAACGAACGCGCCGACTTCGGGAGCTTCGCCGAGGTGACCATGCGCCACGACGAAAGCTGACCGTCCTGGGTCGACATCACCATCGCGAACGACCCGTCGCGCGGCAGCTTCAGCTTCTTCCTGAACGTGGCGGTGTTCGCCGGGGCGGCGAAGTCGGCGACGACCGTGTTGGTCTGGTCGACGATGGTGATGCGCGGCAGGCGGCTGCCCGCGAGGAACTGGCAATCGAGCTTCACCTTCATCCCCGCGACGCCTTCGAAGCGCGCGATGTTCAGCTCGGCGTCCGACGTGACCTGGCCGGACAGCGTGTCCCCGATCGTGAACTTGGTGAACCGGAACGCGAAGACGTCGACGTTCTGGTTCGCGTCGAACGGGACGAGGTCGCTGCAGTTGCTCGCGAACACCACGGTGCGGCCGTCGCCGGTGAGCGCGGGCTGGACGCTGTCGCCGGCGCTGCGCACGCCCGCGTCGGGGTTGCCGCTCGCGATCGAGAGGGCGCCGGTGGCGAGATCGCGGACCGCGATCGCCGCGATGACGAATTGCGGATCGGGCACCTGGAACTCCCACGCGACGAAGCGTCCGTTCGCGGAGATCGCCGGGTGGCGCGCGCCGAGAGGGAATTCGCCGAGGTCGTCCTCGCTGACGCGCTCCATCGCGAGCGTCTTCCGGTCGAGCAGGAACACGTCGGGGAAGCCGTTCGTGTCGCCGTCGATGAGGTCGTTCGCCTCGCTCTGGAACGTGACGAAGCGGCCGTCCGCGGAGATCTCCGGGAACACGCTGCGCGCATTGCCGGCCTGGAAGAGGCGCGTGCGGCTCACCGGGATCGTGTTCGCCGTGTCGAGCTCGCGCACGAACACGTCCTCGGCGCCGTTGGTGTCGCCGGCGACGACGAGCGTCGAGTCCGTCGAGACGAACACGACGCAGCGTCCGTCGCCGGAGATCTTGCCCTGCTTGCCGCCCAGCGCGAGCTGGCCGCCGTTCGCGTTCACGCTGGCGCGCGTCACGACGCCGGTCGTCATGTCGCGGACGAACACGTCTCCCGTGGCGTTCGTGTCGGAGTTCGCACCCGGCAGCAGGTTGTTCGCAAGGGACGTAAACGCGACGAACCGGCCGTCGGCGCTGATCGACGGATCCGACGAGCGACCGTTGGCGAGCACGCCCGCGGCGTTCACGCTGACCGGGACGAGCGTCGAGTTCTCGCGGTCGAAGAGCACCACGTCCGTCGTCCCGTTGGTGTCGTTCGGGAACAGGTTGGTCGCGTCGGTCGCGAACGCGATGAACCGGCCGTCCGCGGAGATCGCGGGCTTGTTCGACTGACCGTTGCCCGCGAACCCGAGCCCCGTCGAGCTGATGCGCTGCGTGGTCCCGGCGAACCGCGCGCGGACGAAGACGTCGGAGAAGGTGCCGGTGTCGTTCGGAACGATGTTCTGCGCGTCGGATGAGAACGCGACGAAGTTCCCGTCGGCGGAGATCACCGGCTCGAGGGAGCGCCCGATCGCCTCGATGCCGTTGTTCCCGACGCTCATGCGCGCGATCTCGTCCGCGCGCGCGGCGGAACCGAGGAGCGCGATCGTCGTGGTCAGGATCAGCGTGCGGGTCGTCATCGTCGTGCCTCCGGTTGCGGTCGTTCCGGAGGTCGAGGCGACGGGTCGGCGGGCGGCCGACAGGCATTCTTCGAGAAATCGGGGGTTGGCTAGAGGACGCCGCCGGTGGGGCCGATCCGCAACTCCTCGATCAGGCACTCCGGCGGGGCCTTCCACGCGCCGCGGATCGCCTCCGCCACGTCTTCGGCGCGGATCATCTTCGCCTTCGACCAGTCGCCCGGGACGTCCGACCAGATCTCGGTGTCGACCGGACCGGGGAGCACGTCGGTGACGCGGACGCCCTTGCCGCGGACCTCGGCGCGCAACGAGCCGGAGAACCCGAGCAGTCCGAACTTCGATGCGCAGTACGCCGACCACTCGTCGAACGGGGTGTAGGACGCGACCGACCCGACGTTGAACACGTGGGCGCGCGCGCTCTTCAGGAGCCACGGCAAGGTCGCGCGCGTCGCGAGGAACGAGCCGACGAGGTTGACCTCGAGCACGCGGCGGAAGTCGGTCGGCGTGAGGCGATCGACCGTCGCGACCTTGGTGATGCCGGCGTTGTTCACGAGGACGTCGATGCCGCCGTAGGTCTCGGCGAGCTTCGCGGCGGCGCGCTCGAGCGCATCGGCGTCGGTGACGTCGCCCGCGAGCGCGAGCGCGTGGCCGCCGGCGGCGCGAACTTCCCGCGCGGTCTCGTCGAGGCCGGCGGCCGTGCGCGCGAACAGTCCGACCGCGAAACCTTCCTTGCCGAAACAAACGGCGGTCGCGCGGCCGATGCCGCGCGACGCGCCGGTGACGAATGCGACAGGTCGGTTCATTCGCTCGATGACGGCACGAGGGTCAGCGTGCCTTGCACGTTCTCCGGGAGCGAGAGGGTACCGAGTTCGGCCGCCGACCCGTCGCGCTTCGTCGCGACATCGAGCGCCGCGTCGATCCACGACGTCACGAACCGCGGCTCGTCGAGCGGACCGTTCCCGCGCACGCGTCCGACCAGACGGTGCGGGTCGCCGTCGAGCAGGCTCGACCGCACCTGGATGCGGTGGTGCGCGCTGCCGGTGATCGCGCCGCCGCGCGTCCAGACCGCCGTGCCATCGACCAGCGCGCGCACGATCGGGTCGGTCGTGGAGGCGTTGTTCGCGACGTCGACCTCATACGCGACGATGTAGGTCGACTGCGATCCGGCGAGCGTGAAGCCGTCGCCGACCGCGGCGGGCAACCGCACGAGGTGGCCGCCGGCGCGATCGACGACGTCGAGCGCGACGGTCGCGCGGTCGGCGTTCGACCACATCCGCGCCAGGGTGCTCGACATCGCGGCGTCGGCCGCGGCCTTCGCTCCGGAGCACGCGAGCCAGTGCGCGACGAGCGTCACGTCCACCGGTCCGCGCTCGGTGTCGCCGGATGAGACGTCGGCGTACGCGCTCATCGCCGAGTTGATGGAGTCGGTCATCGCGGGCTCGAAGCCGTTCAGGCGCAACGGCGGCAGCACGAACTCGATCGGCGAGTCGAGCGACGCGAGCGTCCGATCGAGGCGCCATTCCTCCTGGCGCGGCGTGCGGAATCCGTGCGCGAGGTTGCCGGCGAGATCGACGAGCCGGAGCGTGCGGTCGCCGCACTCGAACTCGCGGGGTGGCGCCGCGGCCTTCTCGAGCGTGACGTTGACGAGGACGCCGTCGCCGCCGGGCCGGCACGCGGCGAAGGCATGCGTCGACTTGCCTTCGGTGAGTCGCGCCGAGCCCGCGAGAGTCGCGAACCCGAGGTGCGGGCGCTCTAGCGTGCCGCCGCCCGCGACCTCGTTCACCGCGTTGTCGGTGCGGATCATGTGATGCAGATCGAGCGGAAGCTCCGTGAGGCTCTCGCGCTCCCACGTGTGCCGGACGATGAACTCGACCAGGACGGAGTCGTCGCTGCCGCGGTAGGCCGCGAGCTCCGCGATCGTGCCGACCGGGTAGCGATCGAGGACCTCGAGATGGCGCGCCGCGCCTTCCGCGATCTCGACGTCGAAGTCGCGCACGAACGGGACCACGGTCTCCGAGCGGAGCGCGGTCGCGATGCCGGATTGCAGCGTCGCGCGGAACGATCGCTCGGGCTTCGCGCCGGCGGGCGCGGCCGACGCGCCGTCCTCCACGCGATACACGTCGACCTTCACGACGATCGGCGTCGCGAGAGCGCTCGCGAGGAAGTCGAGGCAGCGGCGCACGTCCTGCTGCACCACGTCGGGCGCGGCGACGACCAGGACGCGACCGTTCTCTCCCATCAACTCGATCGAGCGTCCGGGGGTTTCCCACTCGTCCGGCCGCACCGAGCGACGCACGAGCTCGACGATCTCCTGCGGATCGACGATGGACGGCTCCGTCACCTCGCCGCCGAACGTGTCGTTCGTCGGCAGCATCGGCGTGACGAGGATCGACGGCACTTCCGTCGGCCGCGACGGAGCGATCGTCGAGATGTCGTAGGACCGCGTCACGATCTCCACGACGGGGGGATCGACGAGAGCGAGCGCGACCAGCGCGAGGTTGAGGATCGGTGCGAGCATGAGCATCTCCAGTTCACATCCCGGCGGCGCCGCCGCCGAGATTGCGGGTGAGGGTCTTCGTCTCCCAGGAATGCGGCGGTTTGCCGTCCTTCATCCAGCGTCGTGCGATGACGCCGGCGTCCTTCACGATCGAGCGCGCGCGCGGCAGCGGGAGCCACGAGAGCGACGCGGCATCCGCCGCGCCGGCGCGAACGGCGGCGCAGATCGTGAGCGCGGCCGCGTCGGTGTCGACGGTCGCGAGCCGCGCCGACACCGCGAGCGCACGGTCACCGTCGAGCGAGTCCGCGGCGGCGAGC
>CAZBOK010000213.1:0-8259 GCA_964493525.1 uncultured Phycisphaeraceae bacterium
GGGCGTCGGTTGCGTCGGCCTGATGGCGATCTCCGTTCTTCTCGTTCCGTTCGGGATCGGGATCATCACGGCACCCGCGCTGTGGATCTGGGCGATGATCGATGCGCGGGACTCCGCGCGTCGCATCAACACCGTGATCGCGCGGCGTCTCTCGCACGCGCAGCGCCCGCCGCCGGCGCCGTGACATCGAGCGCCGGCCCGGCCGGTCGCCCCGCCGCTTCCGTCACGGGTGGAATTCGAACGCGCCGCAGTCGGCGACCGTGAGGCCGACGCCGGCGACGTCGAAACGCGACACGCCGCGCTGATCCTTCGGGAGCGCGAACGCGTCGATCCCGTGGTCGACCGCCTTGCTCGTCTTCTTGATCGCGTGCGTCGGCGTCGGGCCGCCGTTGTTCGCGAGCTTGCGCAGCTTCGGGTCGGTCGTCGACTGGTCGGTGATGTTCACGAACAAGCAGGTGATCCCGGTATCGATGTTGCCGCCGTTCGTGGCGACGCCGTCGCCCGCGTAGTTCGTCAGCGGATCGTTCGCGAGGATGGTGTTGACGAAGGTGATCGTGACCGGCATCGCGCCGGTCGTGTCCTCGAAGAGCCCGCTGCCCGCCGTCGCCTGGTTCTCCGCGATCGTGCAGCTCGAGAACGTGAGGTTGGCGTTCTCCTTGGTCCACACGCCGCCGCCGTTCGTCGCCTTGTTCCCGCTCACGGTCGAGTTCAGCAGCACGAAAGCGCTGTTCTCGACCATCAACCCGCCGCCCGCCGAGCCGCACTTGTTCTTTGCGAACGTCGACTCCTCGAGGTCCACGGTCGAGCCCTTGAGCGCGATGCCGCCGCCCGCTCCGGCGCCGAGCGCCTTGTTCGACGAGATCAGCACGCCCTCGATGATGATGTCGGAACCGAGCACCGCGATGCCGCCGCCGTCACCGGTGCATTTGCACTTCGTGATCACGGTGTTGAACACGTGAAGGATCGCCGTGTTCTCCGCGAGGATGCCGCCGCCGTCCTGCGCGGGGTCGACCGCACGGCCGTTGCGGATTGTGACGTCCTGGATCACGAGGGTCTTGTCGTCGACGTGGAACGCGCGGTCGCCGAGCTTCTTCGCGTCGATGATCGTCTTGTTCGAGCCGGCGCCGTTGATGTTCAGGTCGTCGGTGACGTCGAGGTCGCCGGTCGCGTCGGTGTCGGTGGTCACGGTCTTGCGCTTCAGTTTGAACTTCCCCTTCGGCAGTTGGATGATGTCGCCGCCCGCCGTGAAGTTCGCGTGCATGATCGCCGCGCGCAGCGTGATCTGCAGGCCGGGCTTCGCGAGGTCCGCGTCGCACACGCCGTCGTTGATGTCGGCGTCCGGCAGGTCGCGCTTGTCGTTCACGACGAAGATCGTGCGGGCGTTCGCGTTCGTCGTGCCGGTCGCGAACGCGGCGAGGCAGAGAGCGGCGAGGACGAGGGTTCTGGACATCTTTGAGATCCTCTGCGGCGTCGTGGCCGCGGTGGAGAAGAACGCCCAGAGGGTAGCTGCGCGCCCCGCGCGACGAGAGCACGGATAGGATGCCGGCCGCACTGCGGTCTCGGGAGAAGGCCATGGTCCGCGTCATCCTCGCGCTCGTGTTCGGCATCCTGATCGGCTTCGCCGTCGGGTTCGTCGCGTTCCAGGATTCGGGTTCGGCGTCCGGCGCCGTCGACATCTCCGACGCGACGCACGACGGCGCACGCCGCACGGCGAACGCCGAGTCGCCCGCCGCGCTCGCGTCGAGCGACGCGCCGCGCGATTCGGAAGCGCCGGTCGTGCTCGACTCCGCCGCGCAGCGCACGGTCGAGACGGTGCGCGAGGAGGCGAAGGCGGACGTCGAGGCCGCGACCGGCGACGGCGTCATCAGCGGAACGGTCGTCGACGCGGACGGCAATCCGTTCTCCGGCGTGATCGTGCGCGCGACGCCCGGCCGCGAGTGGGAGCCGGCCGAGCAGGGCGACGCCGGCGTCCCGAAGGACCCGAGCCTCGACGACAATTTGCGCGACGCGGCGCAACGCTTCACGCGCGAGCGCGCCGGCCGCCGCGAGACGAAGAGCGGGGCTGCGGGCGAGTATCGGATCGAGGGGCTCGCGAAAGGACGCTACGCGGTCGCGGCGTTCGCCCCCGGGTTCGTGCTGAAGACGCGGAACGGCGGCGCCAACGACATCGAGCCGGGCGCGACGGTGAACTTCCGTGCGCTCCCGTTGACGGAGATCCCGGCCGAAGTGCTGCTGCCCGACGGCAGCCGCGCGACGCGCGCGACGATCCAGGTCGAGACCGGCCAACGCGACGAAGGTGCGACGATGCTGATCTGGACGCGTGGCGCCGCGCACGTGCGGCTCGCGGACGGCGCGTATCACGTGCGGGCGATCATCGGCGAGAAGCTGCTCGCCGCGAACGGCGTGGCGCAGGAGCTGGCGTCGCCGAAGCAGGACGTGAACGTCACGCGCGGCACGCCGAACGAGCCGCTCACGTTCAAGCTCGAGGTGCGGCGCGGGATCCGCGGCCGCGTGGTGATCCCCGACGACGAGAAGATCGACAGCATCCCGATCCGCGTCGCGCAGATGCCGGCGCGCGGTGAGATCGACCCGACCGCTCTCACCCGAGGCAATCCGAAGACGTGGATCGGCGGATGGAGTCCGCGCTTCGAAGTGCTCGACCTCGCGCCCGGCCGCTGGGCGATCGGCATCACGCGCGGATGGGAAGGCGCGCTCGCCGCGCAAGCGATCGTCGACGTCGGCGATCGGATCGAGAACGTCGTCCTCGAGATGAAGCCGCTCGCGACCAAGGAGTCGTTCCTCGCGCACGTCCGCGATGCGAAGGGCCAACCGGTGCGCGGAGTGCAGTTCATGCTGCGCACGGAGAGCAACATCGACTGGCTGTCGGACGGCTCGGCCGTCGTCGAGCAGAAGCCCGGCGATTATGCGATCTCGCCGGCGGACCCGCTCGCGAAGCAGATGGCCGGCGGAGAGGGAGCCGACGCCGCCACGGCCATCTCGCTCATCGCACGATCGGAAGAGCTCGGGTCGCTGGAGATGAACATCGCACCCGCGCAACGCGAGCTCACGTTCTCGTTCGCGGAGCCGGCGTGGCTCGAGCTCCTGATCTCGAACTACGCGGGGAGCGGGCTCGAAGGACAGCTCCAGATCTCGCTCGCGCAGGAGCGCCGCGGGAACACGTCGTTCTTCGATGGCGGGGGCAACTCGCGCGAGGTCAACCCCGATGGGACGATCAAGCTCGGCCCGTTGGCGCCGGGTCGCAAGAGCCTCGTCGTGAACGTCGTCACGGGCGGCAACGGGCGATACACGATGAACGGCGCGCTGCTGACGCAGCCGGTCGATCTCGTCGCGGGAACCAATCGGCTCACGATCGCGCTGCCGGCGACCTACCCGCTCGTCGTGAAGTTCGCGCCCGGCGCGGCGAACAACGGCAACGTGTCGATCCGGAGCGCGACCGGGGAGAGCCGTTGGGCGCGCGTCGAGAACGACGCGGCGCGCTTCGAGCACGTCGCCGCCGGAGACTACACGGTGCAGGTCAACAGCCCGAATGCCGGGCTCAACGGTCAGATGCGCGTGCGCGTGCCCGCGCAGTCCGAGGTCACGTTCACGCCCGACGTGCAGAACGCGCTCCGCGTGCGGATCACCGACCAGAACGGGGTGCTCGCGCGACGCGGGCTCGCCGACGGCGACGTCGTGATCGGCATCGACGGCGTCGAGTTCACCGACGAGGCGAGCATGCGCGCGAACTACTACGGCGCGTTCGATCGCGACAAGCTGCGCGCGATCGTGCTGCGCGGCGGCAAGCGGATCGAGATCGAGTTGTCCGGCAAGGAGCTGAGCGCGCAGCAGGGTCTCGGCGGCTCGCTGAACCCGTCCGGGCGCTGATCACTTCGCTGCGGCGAGCAGCTCGCGCGCGGCAATCCCTTCCTCGCGGGCGAGGTCGCCGAGGCGCGCCGCGACCTCGTCGAGCAGCTTGTTGATGCCCCAGCCGTCGAGCGGGAAGTTCGCGATCGCCTGCTCCTCGATCTTCGCGAGCGCGGCGCGGTGCTTGATGATCGTCGCGTTCGCGGCGGTCCCCTTCGAGCGGTACGCCTTCTCGATCTTGATCAAGAGCTCGCGCGTCGTCTTGAACGCCGACCAGCGCCGCGGCAACGCGGCGTCGGCGAGCTCGGACCACTTCTTCGCGATCTTGCGGTAGTGGCCCGCGCACGCGGCCAGCTCCGCGCGCTTCGTGAGCGCCGCGGCTTGATCGAGGAAGTCCGCGAACATCGGTCGGTGGAATCCGCCGCCGGTCCACGCGGTCTCGATCGCCTGGAACAGGTCGACGAGCGGCAGGAACACGCGGCCGCCGGGGTAGAGCGAGTGCCAGCTCCGCGAGTGGTGCGGGTTCGCGATGTACGTCGCCGCTTCGGCGAGCGCGAACGGGTCGTGCGTCGGCAGCGGCGGCTCACGCATCAACGCGAGGCAGGCGCGGATGCCGTGCATCGCCGCGCGGCCGAGCGTGTCGCGCGCGATCTTCTTCGGCGGGTCGATGACGAGGATGCGGTTGTGCGCGGGGTTCACGCGACCGCGGATCTGGTCGAGGTCGTCCTGCGCGAGCGCGAACGGTTTCGGGCCGCAGTCGGAGACGCGCGCCTTCTTCGTCTTCTTGTCGATCGAGTGCACGAGCAACGTCGAAATGCCGGCGGTCGCGATCCACGATTGGTGCGGGAAGAGGAGCGGAGAGCACCACACGACGACGGGGCGGTCGGCCTTCAGCGCGGCGGCGAGGTTCTTCGCGGCGCGCTCGGTGTCGGGCTCCTCGACCGCGAGGGCCTTCACGTCGAGCCGCCGGTAGAACTCGAGCTGGTACTTGCCGTCCGGGAGGAACGCGCGGTTCCTGCCGATCAACGCGACGCCGCTGCCGAGCCCGGGCGACGGCGGCATCGGCGTGCACGAGTAACCGACCGCGATCCCCCCGGCGACGCCGAAGCAGAACGTCTCGTCGAGCGGCTTCCGCGTGTGCTCGGCGACGACGCCGGAGAATTGGAGTTGGTCCTTCAACACCGAAGTGTCGACGTGCGCGCCGCCGAATCGCTTCGCAGTGGGCACCGCGGGTCTCCTTGAAGGGGGATCGTAGGTCTTCCGGCACGCTCACGACGCGGGGAAGTCGGGGCACAGCACGAGCACACGCACGGGCACGAGCACGGCACGAGCACGGGCACGGGCACGAGCACACGCACGGGCACGAGGACGGGCACGTGCGCGTGTTCGGGTTCGTTGACGTTGGAGGGTGCGTTTTCGCGAGCGCTTACGTTCGCGTTTTCGTTGACGGGTTCGCGCGCGCGCATGCGCGTCCGCGAGAACGTCCGCTTCGCACGCGAGCGCTCGCGAGAACTCGCCCGCCAACGTCCGCGTGCCCGTGCCCGCGCCCGCGCCCGTGCGCGTGTGTCCCCGTGATCGTGTCCGGGCGTGTGTCGAACGAACCGGTCACCGGCCGAGGGCGGCATCGAGCTGCACTCGCGCCGCCGCGGCGGCAGCTTCCGCATCGAGCAACTCTCGTCGCGCGCGCGCCTCGTCGCGCAGCGAAGTGACCAGCGCGTCGAGGTCGACCTGACCCTCGTGAAACAGCCGCTCGGTGTCGGCGCGCAGGCGTTCGCGGCGTTCGACCTGCGGGCGCGCGAAGCGCTCGAGGGACGAGCGGGTGGTGACGGCGCGCGCGAGCGCGTCGGTGACCTGCGCCGACACGCCGCGCGTGACGGAGGCAAGCTCGGCGGCGGCGTCGAGGAGGTCGGCGTTCGCGGCGTCGACGGCGTTCTGCCCGAGGTCGAAGATCGGCAGCGACAGTTCCACGGCCGCGGTGTTGCTGTGGACTCCGCCCTGGCGCCGCGCGCCGCCGCGCACCGTCGGCAGCAGACCGAGCCGCCACGCTTCGACGTCGCGATCCTCGACGCGCACGCGCATCCGCTCGAATGCGGCGGTGATCTCCGCGCGATCGCGCGCGGCGTCGGCGAGGAGCGATTCGAGGTCGGCGTCGGTCGCTTCGGCGGGCGCGCTCAGCGGCTCCGCGAGGTCGAGATGCACCGGCCGGTCGAAGCCGAGCGCGAACGCGAACGCTTGCTCGAGCCGCAGCGCCTCGCGCTCGGCGACGAAGCGATCGTTCTCCGCTTCGGCGAGCTCGGCGTCGACGCGATCCTGCGCGATGCGCGGCTGCGTCCCGGCGGCGACGAAGCGCGTCACGCTCTCCCGCTCGCGACGCACGATCTCCGCCAGATCCGCGGCGAGAGCGACGCGGCGCCGTGCGGTCACGACGCCGTCGTATGCCGCGTTCACTTCGCCGGCGAGCCGGGCGCGCTCGGCGATCCGATCCGCGATCGCCGCATCGCGTGCGTGCCGCGCGGCCGCGATGCGCCACGGCATCGTGAACAGTTCACCGAGTGCGAGGCCAAGCGAGTAGGTCGTCTGCACCGGCGCCGGGACCGGAGCGGGATGGACGCCGAGGTCCTCCCATTCCGTCGCGAACGACGGCGCGGGAGGCGCCCACGCGGCGCGCAGGTCGGCGCGGGCGCGATCGAGTCGCGCATTCCAGACGGCGACGGTCGTCGCGTTCTCGCGCGCGAGGTGCACGCAGTCGGCGCGCGAGAGCGGCTCGGTCGCATCGGCCGCCGACCAGCCGCGCGGCGGCTCCGGCACGGCGAAGGAGCCGCACGCGGAGAGCGCGAGCGATGCGATCGCGACGGCGAGTTCAGGACGACGCATCGGCATCCGGCACGAGTCGCGACTCGGCGAACAGCGCGCAGCCCGCGGGCACGACGAGCAGCGAGAACACGGTCGACACCGCGAGGCCGCCGATCACCGCGATCGCGAGCGGCCGCATGAGCGCGGCGCCGGCGCCGACGCCGAGCGCGAGCGGCAGCAGGCCGGCGATCGACGCGAGCGTCGTCATCAGGATCGGACGGGAGCGCACGCGCACCGCTTCGACGATCGCGTCGCGCTCGGCGCGGCCGTCGCGCCGCAATTGCTGCGCGCGCTCGATGAGGATGATGCCGTTCTTCACGACGAGCCCCACGAGGAGGATCAAACCGGTTCCCGACGCCACGTCCAGCTGCGCGTGCGCCAGCTCCAGCGCGAGCAGCCCGCCGACTTGACCGAACGGCACCGCGAGCAGAAGGACGAACGCGAGGCGCAGCGAGCGGAACTGCAGCACGAGGAGCAGGAACGTGAGCAACGCCGCGCAGCCGAACACGACGATGAGGTTCGAGAACGCGCGCGACTGGCTCTCGACCTGCCCGCCGAGCTCGACGCGGATCCCCGGCTCGTCGACGAGCTTCTTCACGTGCTCGGCGACCTCGCGCGCCGTCGAGCCGAGGTCGCGGCCCGACACGCCCGCGGAGACGCGGACCATCGGCACCTGGTTCTCGCGCTCGAGCTCGTTCTCCGCCTCGACCTGCTTCTCGCTCGCGATCGACGCGAGCGGCACCGGCATCGCGCAGCCGGCGCGACTCGTGGTGAGGAACGCCGCGTGGCCGTCGCCGCCGTCGAGCCGCCACTCGGGCGGGAACCGCACGCGGAGGTCGACGAGTCGATCGCCCTCCTGCACCGTCGTCGCGACCTCGCCGAGCGACTGCAGCCGCAACTGGCGCGCGACGTCCGCGGTGGTGAGTCCGAGTCGCGCCGCGGACGGCGAGTCGATCGTCCACGTCGATTCCGGGCTGCCGAACGTCACGTGGTTCTCGACGTCGACCACGCCCGGGATCTTCTCGAGGTCGTCGACGATGCGATCCGCGACGCGCTGCATCGGCGGGTAGTCCGGGCCGAGCAGCTTCACCTCGATCGGGTCGGGGTTGCCGGCGAGATCGTTGATCGTGTCGGCCATCACCTGCACGAACTCGACGGTGGCCTGCGGCACGTGCTGGTCGAGCCGCTCGCGCAGATCGTCGAGGACCTCGAACACGTCGCGATCGCGGCGATCTCGCGGCACGAGACCGACCAGGAAGTCGCCGGTGAACTGCTCGGTCGCGAAGAAGCCGAGCTCGGCGCCGGTGCGCCGCGAGAACGAGAGGATCTCGGGCGTCGCGCGCAGCTCGGTCTCGATGCGCCGGCACGCGGCGTCGGTCTCGTCGAGGCTCGATCCGACCGGGAGCTGGTAGTCGAGCACGAACCCGCCTTCGTCCATCTCGGGCAGGAACCCGGTCGCGAGATGCGTCAGCGGCAACGCGCCGATCGCGAGCAGGAGCACGAGCACCGCGAGCAGCGCGCCGGGAGCGACGAGCGCGCGGC
>CAZBOK010000214.1:0-8183 GCA_964493525.1 uncultured Phycisphaeraceae bacterium
CCACGTCGACGTTCCGCGCGACGGCCGTGCTGCGCCCGTCCACCGTGCTCGTCGCGAATCGCGTCGGAGTGCTCGCGGCGGGCACGCTGCTCGGCCCCTACCGGGTCGTGCGCCACGTCGGACGCGGCGGAATGGGCTCCGTGTACGAAGGCGTCGACGACCGCGACAAGAGCCGCGTCGCGCTCAAGGTCCTCTCGCCCGAGCTCGCGTCCCGGCCCGACTTCGTGCAGCGCTTCCACCGCGAGTCGCGCGTCCTCGGCCAGCTCGACGACGAACGGATCGCGCGCGTGTTCTTCAGCGGCGTCGCCGACGGCGTCCCGTTCTTCGCGATGGAGTTCGTCGACGGCGCGAACCTCGAGGAGCTGCTCGAGAAGAACGGCGTGCTCGAGTGGCGTCGCGCCGCCCGGTTGATGCGCGAGACGTGCCGCGGGCTCGCGGTCGCGGCCGAGCGCGGGCTGATCCACCGCGACGTGAAGCCGACGAACCTGCTGCTCGATCGCGCCGGACGGTTGAAGATCGTCGACTTCGGTCTCGCGAAGTCGGAGGACTCCGAGTCGCGCGTCACGATCACCGGCGCGGTGGTCGGCACGCCGCTCTACATCTCGCCCGAGCAAGGCCTCGGCAAGGCCGTCGATCAGCGCTCCGACATCTACTCGCTCGGCGCGACCTTCTATCACCTGCTCGCGGGGTCGCCGCCGTTCAACGCCGAGAGCCCGATGTCGGTGATCTACCGGCACGTCCACGAACCGCCCGAACCGCTCTCGAAGCGCGCGCGCCAGGTGCCCGAGCCGTTCGCTCGCGTGATCATGCGCTGCCTCGCGAAGGATCCGGAGCGTCGATACCGCGATTGGGAGGATCTCGAGGACGACCTCGACGCGGTCGAGCGCGGCGAGCCCGTCACGGCGCCGGCCGAGCAGACCTCGATCAAGAAGCCGAAGCCCACGTTCGTCGTGCTGGACGACATCGACGAGACGTCGCGCGTCCTGCGCAAGAGCTCGGCGATGCGCCGCGCGTTCGCGCTGTGCTGGGACCTGATGATCCTCGCCGGCTTCTCGTGGCTCCTGCGCTGGGTGCCGGGGAGCGATCGGATCACGCCGTTCCTGTGGCTGATCGGCGCGGCGTACTTCCTGATCGGCGACGCGATCGGCGGGCGCACGCTCGGCAAGCGCATGTTCCGGTTGCACGTGACGAAGCCGGACGGCTCGCAGCCCGGCATCCTGCGCGTCCTCGCGCGCGCGGTGCTGCAGGTGCCGCTCGTCCTGCTCGTGGTCGTCGTGTTGCAGGGCAAGGACGCCACCACCGATTTCCTGCGCGACAGCGGCATCCGGACCGCGCTCGATCTGCAGGCGTTCAAAGCGATCGTGTCGATCGTGGTCGCCGTCGACATCCTCGCCGCGCTGTTCAACGAGCGCGGCCGGTCGCTCCACGACGTGTTCTCCGGCACGAGCGTCTACCGCGAGGAGCGCGTGAAGGCGAAGCGCCGCTCGCGGAAGAAGATCAACCTGCTCGGCGGATCGTCCGCGCCGTCGCCGCGCCTCGCGGCGTTCCTCTCGCTCTTCTTCATCGGCGGCGGACAGTTCCTGAACGGCGAAGGCGGCAAGGGCATCGTGTTCATGGCGTTCACGACGTTCATGTTCGCGAAGGGCAACCACACGATCGCGTTGATCGCGTGGGCAATCGCCGTGCTCGACGCGTTCCGCAACGCGCAGCGCCGCGCCGACCGCATGGACGTCGACCCGCCGCCGTCCGCCGCCTGAACACGCGTCCGCGCTCCGAACAGGTGCGCGTCCCGCCGTCGCAAAGCGCTCGAAGCCCGCAGACTGCCCGCGATCGGCGATCTCCCGCGATTTCCGCTTTCACGCGCCGATCGGCACGCGCGCTGCCATTCACCGACCGAACCGAGGCGATCGGAGGTCGGCATGGAACTCACCTGTGGGAAGCACCCCGACCGCGCCGCCCGCGCGCGCTGCGTCGAGTGCGGCAACGCGCTGTGCTTCCACTGCCGCGTGCGCGTCGACGGCCGCAACTGGTGCCGCGGCTGCGTGCCGGCGCACTTGAAGGGCCGTGTTCCCGGCCGGCGCTCGCCGTTGTTCGCGTCGATCCTCTCCGTGGTCCCCGGGCTCGGGCAGCTCTACGCGGGCGCCGCGTCGCGCGCGCTCGTGTTCGGCGGCAGCGCGATCGCGCTCGCCGCGCATCCGAACCTCATCCCGTTCCCCGTCCCGCTGTTCCTCTACGTCTTCAACATGTTCGACGCGTGGACGCTCGCCGAAGAGCGGAACGCGCGCGTCGCGGGCGACGAGGCGCCGCCGAACGTGCGGCGACAGCGGCGCTTCTGGGGACTGTTCGCGGGCGGCGTCGCCGCGTTCGCCGCGGCGCGCACCACGATCGCGCCGCATCTCTCTCCGGATCTCCTGTGGCCGTGCGCGCTCGGCCTGTACGGCGCGTTCCTCCTGTTCGATCGGAGCACGAACCATGTCCGCACCGCTTGACGATCGCTTCTGCGGCCATTGCGGCGAGCGCCTGCCGTCGTTCGGCGCACGCCTCGGCTACTGCACGCGCTGTGCGCGGCGCTTCCGCCGCGCCGTGCGGTCGCAGGCGCGCTTCCGCGACGACTGGCGCCGCTCGCAGAAGGACCCGCTCGCCGCGGGCATCTTCTCCACGCTCCTCCCGGGCGGCGGCCAGATCTACAACGGCCACTTCCTGAAGGCGGTGATCTTCTTCGTCACCGCTCCGCTCGTGATCCCGTGGGTGATCGGGATCGGCGACGCCGTGTTCTCCGCGCGTCGCATCAACGACGCCATCGACGAACACGAAGGACGCGACGACGCCGGTTACGCGTCGGCCGCCTGACCCTCACATCCCGCAACGAAAGGAGTTCGCAATGTTGTTCGGATCGCTGTTTCGGCTGGGCCTGCTGACCACTCTGGTCGGCGGCAGCGCCGTCGCCCTGTTCGGCACCGATCGGGTGAAGCTCTACCTCGAGCACGGCAAGGAGACGGTGCTCTCGGCGATCGACGACGCGCAAGGCATGGAAGCCAAGCTGTCGTTGATCCGCACGCAGATCGACGGGCTCGATCGATCGGTGCGCGACCTCCGCGAGGAGGCCGTGTCCCGCAAGGTCGAGAGCGAGGAGCTGCGCCGCGAGATCGCGGAGCGCGAGCGCTCGCTCGAGCGCCAGATGAGCGTGCTCGATCGGGCGTCCGACCTGCTCGCCAAGAAGTCGGAGACCTACACGATCGGCCGCACGGTCTACACGCGGCAGGAAGTCGAGAAGGACGCCGCGGACAAGCTGCAGCTCTACGGCGTGCAGCAGGAGACCCTGAAGAGCCTGAAGGAGACGCTCGCGACCAAGGAGAAGGCGCTCGAGCTGGCCGACCAGAACGTCGGCCGCGCGATCGCTCTCAAGAGCGAGCTGCAGGGCAAGATCGGGCTCCTCGAGGCGAAGCTGCAGAAGTTCCGCGCGCGCGAAGCGTTCGCCGCGACGGTCGATGACGGTGTTTCCACCGTCGCGCTCGACAGCGACCTCGCGAAGGCGCGCGAGATGATCCAGGGCTTCGAGAAGAAGCTCGAGGTGAAGGATCGCATGCTCGACGAGCGGATGAAGTCGTCCGGCACGCAGCCGAAGGGCGGCATCGACTACACGGTGACGCCCGAAGGCGACGCGAACCTCGTCGGGTTGATCCGCGCGGCCATCGGTCGCGTCGACGCGGTCGCCGCGCCGAGCCCGTCGATCGTCGTCGCCGTGAATCACTGAGTCAGCGAGTCCGAACGGAACGCGGAGACCCGCGCGCGTGCGCGGGTCTCCGCCTCTCCCGGAGAGATCCATGCGCACTTCCACCGCGTTGTTCCTCGTCATCTTCCTGTGCGTCGTCAGCTCCGAGCACCGCCGCGAGAAGTTCGCCGCGTTCTTCGAACGCCTCGGCGACCGCGTCGAGTCCGCCGTCGAGCGCGCCGGTCAGCGGACGAGCCGTTGCGTCCAGCGCATCGAGCAGGTCGAGGACTCGGTGACGCGCGAGCTGCGCGATCGGCTCCGCGAAGCATCGCGCCGCGAGACCGCCGCGTCGAACGCGACGCGCACGCTCGAGCGCGGCATCGCCGCGCTCGCCGACAAGAACCGCCGCCTCCGGGCGGATGTCGGGCGGGACCGCGACGCCGCCCCGATCGTCGCCGACACGCTCGACCAACTTGCGCGACAGGAGGCCGAGCTGAAGCAGGAGCTCACCGGTCTCGCGGCGACGCGGGCCCGGCTTCAGGGAGAAATCACGCGCCTCCAGTCGGAGATCGATCTCGCCCAAGTCCGCGCAGAACGGGCAGATGCGGAGCGATTCCTGACTCCGTCGCCGGTGTCCGCACTCGACGGACTCGCGGCGAACGGCCGGTGAAATCCACAGACTTTCCACTTCTCCCCATGAAAGAATTTGGCCGAGGTGGGGATTTCGAATCGGGAATCGCTCAATCTCGAGCCGATAGCGGTCCTGGCAGAGATCGCTTTTCACTCCTTCGAGACCCGCACCATGCCTCTCGGCACCGACTTGCAGAAGCAATTGTCCGACAGCCGCTTCGGCCGGATTCTGGCCGGCGGCCGCCTCGGCTTTGCGGTGCTGACGCCGGATGCGAAAGTGCGGTCGCACAGCCCGTTCGAGGCGGAGCAGGAGGACAACGCGGTGCAGGTCTACCTGCGCCTCCTCCTGCTCGCCGGCGACGCGCCGGGCAGCCGGCATCGCGAACAGGCCTTCCAGTTCGGAACCGAATACTCGTGCTTCGTCGACGTCGCGCACGGTGAGCGGCGCGCCGTCTTGCACCTCCGGGGGATCCCGTTCAGCGCCAGCGACGGCTCGGTCGAATCGATTCTCGAAGTCGTGCAGGACGTGACGGAAGCCGAAGCGGCGAGCCGCGGCGAGACCGTCCGGCGCACGCTCGAGGCGACGATCGCGACGCTCGCCCACGAGATCAACAACCCGCTCGCGTCGATCGTCGGCGCGGCCGATCTCCTGCTCCTGCTCGGCTCGACGCAGAATCAGCGCGCCGGCTTGGAGCGGATCCTCGCGCAAGCGAAGCGCATCTCCGCGGTGCTCGACCGCATCAAGAGCTTCCTGCCCGCCGAGATGTTGAAGGACGCCGGCGAGCCGCGCCGCATCGCGCTCGACCCGCGCGTCGCCACGGGCTTCGCGCGCTGAGCGACGGCGCCCGTAGAATCGCGGGCGCGATGCCCGCCCTGGCGTCTTCGCTCCTCTCGATCCTCGCCGCGTGCTGCGCGTTCGCGGCGCCATGCGCGGCGGCGACGACGCGCGTCGAAACGCTCGCAGTCGACGGCGACGCGACCGGCATCCGCTTCGCCGACGTCGACGGCGACGGTCACGCGGATGCAATCCTCGCCTGCAGGTCGAGCTCCGGCGCGCGGTCGATCCACCTGCACCTGCATCGAGCGGGAGCCGCCGCCGGGTTCGACGAAACTCCGACCGCCGTGCTCGACGTCCCGCGCGAGGTCTTGCTCGCCGACGTCGCCGACGTCGACGCACGCAAAGGCGCGGAGATCCTCCTCGCGGATCCGGACGGCATCGCGTCGGTCGGCTTCGCCGACGGAAAGTTCGGCGCGCCCGCGCGCTTCCTCACGGTGAGGTCGTTCTTCCGCCGCGCCGAGTCGCATTCGCTGCCGTTCGCGACGCTCGCGCGCGACCTCGATCTCGACGGCGTGCCGGATCTCCTGGTCCCGGGACACGACGGCTACGTGTTCTGGCGCGGCGCCGGCGCCGGACGGTTCGACGGCCCCTTCGCGCTGCCCGCGAGCAGGGTCGAGAACGTCTCCCCCGGCGAGAACGCGTTCTTCCGCATGACGGCGTCGCTCGCGCATCCGACCGCGATCGACTGGGACGGCGACGGCCACGGCGACCTCCTGCTCGCGTTCGAGGAGCGGCTCCTGCGAGTCGTGCTCGGCGCTGCCGGCCCGCCCGCGCCCGCGTCGTTCCTGCTCGATCTCGGCAGCCTGATCGACGCCGGCAAGAGCGGCGCGGACGGGCTGGTCATGAGCTCGGGACTCCTGAAGGACGTCGACGGCGACGGGCGCTGCGATCTCCTCGTCACGCAGCGCAGCGCGCGCCCGTCGCTCCTCGCCGGCATCGCGACGCGCACGCTCGTGTTCCTCGCGCCCGATCTCGCCGCCGCGGCGCCGCAGAAGCCGCGACAGGTGATCAAGATCAGCGGCGTTTCCGGCAAGCCGCAGCTCGTCGACCTCGACGGCGACGGCGCGTCCGATCTCGTCGTCACGCAGGTCGAGACCGATCCGCTCACGAAGCTGAAGGAGACCGTGCTCGAGGCGGTGAAGGTGTCGTTCCAGGTCTACCGCTTCGAGAAGGGCGAGCAGCGCTTCGGCGGAGAACCGGTGTTCGCGGACTCGCTGCAGGTGAGCGCGGAGCGGCTGCTCGCGGTCGGCGCGGGCGGCGACATCGGCGTCGACGCGGACCACGACGGCGATCATCGCCCCGACTTCGCGCGCTACGACGCGAAGCGTTCCGTTCTCACCATCCGCAAGGGGATCGAGAAGAGCGGCTTCTTCTCCAGCACCCCGATCGCGTTCGAGGACGACCCGTTCGTGACGTTGAAAGTCGACCTGCCCGGCGCGTTCCACGGCGAGGACGTCGACGGCGACGGCGTCGCGGAGATCGTCGCGTGCGGCCCCGGTCGCGCGGTGATCGTGTGGGTGACGCCGTGATCGCCGGGCTCGCGCTCGCCGCCGCGCTGCTCGCGCCCGCGGATCGTTTCGCGCGTTCGACGCTCGCGCCCGCCGGTCACCCGCGCCCGGCGTTGTCGGACGACCTCGACGGCGACCGCATCGGCGACCTGCTGTTCGTCGACGGCCGGCACGCGTCGGTGTTCTTCGGCTCGCCGAGCGGGTTCCCGCCGGCGCCCGACCTCGTGTTCGATCTGCCGAAGGACGCCGCGTTCGTCGACATCGCCGACCTCGAGAGCGACGGACCGCGCGAGCTGTGCCTGCTCGGCCCGCAGGGAGTGTCGTCGATCTCGTTCGTCGGACGGAAGGTCCACGAGCCGGTCGCGGTCGCCGGCCTCGGCATCGACGATCCGCTGTTCGGGGCGGTGCCCGACTCGGACGTGATGTGGAACGACTTCATCCTCGACATCGACGGCGTGGGCGCGGAGGACGCCGTCCTGCCGACCGGAAGCGGGTATCGCGTCGCGTTGCGCACGACGGCGAGCGGCTTCCATCCGGGCGGCGTCGTTCCCGTCAGCGCGACCGGCGACGTCGACTTCGCGTCCGACTCCGACCTCCGCGAGATCCGCCAGACGCTCGTGCTGCCCCGCCTGTTCGCGGGCGACGTGGTCGGCGACTCCGCGCGCGAGCTGCTCACGTTCGACGGCCGCGACGTGTGCGTCTACTCGCGTCCGACCGACGGCGGAATCTGGCGCGAGTCGTTCCGTCGCGTGCTCTACACCGGCGACGCGAGCTTCGCGGAAGGACTGTTCTCGTCGCGCAACGTGCGCGTGGCCGACCTCGATGGCAGCGGCAAGAGCGACGTGATCGTCGTGCAGGCCGAACGCGGCGAGATCGACTTCTTCCGCACGCCGTCCGGCGACGGCGCGGAGCCGCTCTCCGACCGCCGCGTCCTGCGCCTCGACGGTTTCCTGCTGCCGCCGAAACTGATCGACCTCGACGCCGACGGTCGCATCGATCTGCTCGCGGCGGTCACGGATCGCATCAGCGCGCTGTCCGCGATGAAGGTGTTCCTCTCGCGCACGTTCACGATGCGCTACGCGATCTTCAAGAACCGCGAGCCCGCGCGGTTCGCGCGCACGCCGGACGCGATGCGCGAGATCCGCTTCCCGCTCGAGTACACGACCGGCGGCAACCGCCCGCGCGTCGACTCGCAGATGACGTACACGTTCGACGCCGACGTCGACGGCGACGGGATCAAGGACCTCGTCCTGAAGACGTCCGCGACGGAGCTCACGGTGTATCGCGGCGAGAAGGGCGGGACGTTCGCGGGTGAAGCCGCGGAGACGATCGCGATCGACGATGCGACGCCGTTCGCGACGGTGCAGGCCGATCCGTATGACTGGAACCACGACGGGAAGGCGGACTTCCTGCTGACCTACGGCGCGCGCGACGGCGGCGCGAATCGATACGCGACGTTGATGTCGACGCGGCCGTGATCGTCCTCACGCGCGGT
>CAZBOK010000215.1:0-8143 GCA_964493525.1 uncultured Phycisphaeraceae bacterium
CACCCCGGTTGCGTCCGTCGCCGCGGCGCGCGAGGATCGCGGCCCATGTCCGACCGCTGGCAACGCGTCCGGTCGATCGTCGAAGCCGCCCTCGACCGTCCGGTCGCGGCGCGCGACCGGTTCGTCCGCGAGGCGTCCGCCGGCGATCACTCGCTGGAAACCGAAGTCCGCGAGCTGATCGCCGCCGCCGAGGACGCATCCGACATCGGCCGCGCGATCGAGGGCGGCGCCGTCGCTCCACCGCCGGAGCCGCCGCGCGCGCTCGAGCCGGGCTCGTTCATCGGCCGGTATCGCCTGGTGCGCTACATCGGCGGCGGCGGGATGGGGGCCGTGTGGCAGGCCGAGCAGCTCGATCCGCAGCGCACCGTCGCGCTGAAGGTGCTGCCGCACGCGATCGCCACCGACGAGGACGTCGCGCGCTTCCGCTTCGAGGCCGCGGTGCTCGCGCGCCTGAAGCACCCGCACGTCGCCGTGCTGTTCGAGGCCGGGACGTTCGACGCGGGGCGTCCGTTCTTCGCGATGGAGTTCGTCGAGGGCGCGCGCTCGATCGCGCGCTTCGTCGCGGACGAGAAGCTCTCGGTTCGCGCGCGCATCGAGCTCTTGCTGCACGTGTGCGACGCCGTCGAGCACGGCCATCAGCGCGGGGTGATCCACCGCGATCTGAAATCGGCGAACGTCCTGGTCGACGCGCACGGGTCGCCGAAGGTGATCGACTTCGGCATCGCGCGCGCGACCGACCGCCGCGACGCATGGAGCGCCTCGAACCCGCACTTCACGCGCACCGGCCAGGTGATCGGGACGGTCGCGACGATGGCGCCCGAGCAGGTCGAGAACGCGCGCGACCTCGTCGACGTCCGCACCGACGTCTACGCGCTCGGCGTGATCCTCTGCGAGATCCTGACCGGCGAGCTGCCGCTCGACTTCACGGGCCTCTCGCTGATCGAGTCGGCGAAGCGCATCCGGAACGATGCGCCGGTCCTGCCGTCGGTGCGCGACCCGTCGCTGCCGAAGGAGCTCGACTGGATCGCGGGCCGCGCGCTCGCGAAGGAGAAGGAGCGGCGGTACCCGACCGTCTCGGAGTTCGCGGCCGATCTGCGCCGGTTCGTGTCCGGCGCGGCGGTGCTCGCGGCGCCCGACAGCATGATGTACCGCGCGCGCGTGTTCACGCGCCGATATCGCGTCGCGATCGCGGTCGCGCTCGTGGTGGTCGCGGCGCTCGTCACCGTGGTCGTGACGTCGATGCTCGCGCGCGCGAAGGAGGCGGCGGCAAGGAAGCGCGCCGAGGCATCGCTCGCGTTCCTGAACACCATGCTCAGCTCGGCGCGTCCCGAGCGTGCCGGCAAGGACGTGCGCGTGCGCGACGTGCTCGACACGGCCGAACAGGATCTCGCCCGCGGATTCGACGGGCCGCCCGACGTGGAGGCGGTGGTGCGCGGGACGCTCGGGATCTCGTGGCTCTCGCTCGATCTCATCGAACGCGCGGAGCCGCAACTCGTCCGCTCGTTCGAGCTGCGCCGCGAACTGCTCGGGCCCGACGACCCCGAAACGCTCGAGACGGAGCACGAGCTCGCCAACCTCCGGCGGCGGCAGGGCCGTCTTCGCGAGGCGGATGAGATGTTCACCGACGTGATCGAGCGCTCGACGCGTGTGCTCGGAGCCGCCGACACCGCCACGCTCCTCGCGCATTCGTCGCACTCCTACGTGCTGACCGGGCTCGGACGATTCGCGGAGGCCGAATCGGAATGCCGCGCCGCGCTCGCCCTGATCCCCGCGGACCTCGCGGATTACAACGAGCGGCGCCACGACATCGAGACCGCGCTCATCAACGCGCTCAGCAACAGTGGCGGCCGCGCCGAATGCGCGGAGCTGGCGCGCTCGTCGTACGAGCGCGACCTGAAAGCCCTCGGCCCGAACAACATCCGGACCCTCGTCTCCGCGGGCGAGCTCGGGCGCCAGCTCGTGCTCTCCGGCGCCGTCGACGATGGAATCGCGCTGATGCGCCGCACGTTCGAAGAACGCCAACGGCTCCTCGGCCCGGAGCACGATTGGACGCTGCTCGCGCGCGAGACGCTCATCGCCTGCGAACGCGCAGCCGGCCGCTTCGAGAATTGCGTGCAAGACATGCGCGACGTCATCGCGATCCGCGTGAAGCGCGAAGGCCCCGCGAGCTCCCGAGCGCTCGACGACATCAGCATCCTCGGGTCGACGCTGCGTCAGCTCGGGCGATTCCCCGAGGCGCTCGAGGTGCTGAAGAAGGCGCGCGACGAATCGCGCGCCGTGAACGGGCCCGACGATCTGTCGACGTTGACCCTCGACACCTCGATCGCGCAGACGCTGGTCGACTCCGGCGACGTCGACGCGGCGATCCCCGAGCTGCGCGCTGCGCTCGCCTCGCCGACGGTGATCGCCGATCCGGCCGGGTTCCGCGCGCTCGCGCTGAAGGAGACGCTGGCGCTCGCGCTGCGCGACCCGGACCACGCGGACGAGAGCGCGCAGCTCTTCCACGAGGTGCTCGACGCTCACCGCAATCGCCTCGGCGACGACGCGGTCGACACGTTGCGGACGATGGTGCACCTGTCCGGCGTCGAGCAGTTGCGCGGCGACCTCGCGGCGGCCGAATCGCTCGCGGCGACGGCGCTCGCGGGACTGCAGGCTCGACTGGGCAACGACAGCGTCGAGACGCTGAACGCGAACATCACGCTCGCCACGATCTACGACTCGTGCGGCCGGTTCGCAGATGCGCGGCCGCACGCGGCGGCGGCGCTCGCCGCGGCCGGCAGGCTGTTCGGCGAGGATCATCCCACGTGGGGCGACATCGCGGGCGAGCTCGGCATGGCGAAGCTCCGGCTCGGCGAGGTCGCCGAGGCCGAGGAGCTGCTCGCGCGATCCGGCGCGCTGCGCGCCAAGTTCTACGGGAGGGACAACCGCTTCACGCGCCTCGCCAATCTCGAGGATGCCGCCGCGCTGATCCTGCTCGGGCGCATCGAGGACGCCGCACGCGCCGCGCAGTTCGCGCGCGACGAAGGCGGGTTCAACCGCATCGCGCGCGCGCTGATCGCCGCGCCGGGCGGGCCGCCGACGCCCGACCTCTCGAGCGCGAGCGCCGACGCCCGCGAGTTCGCCGCGGGAGTCGCGGAGGGTTTCGAGCGCGAGAAGAACGTGTCCGCCGCACGCGCGTGGCGCGCGGCCGCGGGGCGCTGACGCGCTTCACTTCACGACGCCGGCGCCGCCGCCTTCGCGTGGTGCATGTCGAGCACGTCGTTGCCGCGGCCGAACTCGATGCGCGCCGCGCCCGTGAACGACGGATACCCCGACCAACCGTGGCTCTCCGCGGAGCGATGCAGGTCGATCCGCGTGCGCCCGGTGATCGAGCATTGGTGGAGGCTCGACTTCGCGAGATCGGCGGAGGAGCGCATCGTGACGGCTTCCGACACGCCGGCGACCGACAGCCACGACGCCGTGGGCTTGCCGGCACCGACGAACGAGTACCCGCGGTGCCGCGCCGCGACCGTCGTCTCCACGTCGATGTCGCCGCTCGCGCGGATCGCGAGGTCGTCGTCGAACTCGCAACCGCTCAGCTCCCACGCCGCGGTTCCGCCGCGCTGCACGATGCGGGTCTTCCCGCGCAGACGCGAGTCGAGCAGCGTGATCTGCGGCGGGTCGCCGCGGGTGCGGATCAGGGCGCGGCGTCCGACCTCGACGTCCTTGATCGTGCAGCCGTCGTTCGCGAGCGGCTGAGCGCCGAGCTCCACGACGAGCGACCCGCCGATCTGGTCCGAGGTGAGACCGACCGCCTGCCACGCGTCGCCGGCGTCGAGTCGCACGTTCCCGATCACGTCGGTGTCGTGCACGTCGATGCGGTCGCGGCCGTCGCCGAGCCGCGCGTCGAGCGAGCGCTCGACGGTGCGCTGCGCCGCGAACTCGTCGTCGCCGTCTCCGAGCGTCGCGCGCACGCCGCGCGGGGGACGTGCCGCCGAGCGTGAGCGCGTCGTTGCCGTCGCCGAGGTCGAGGAATGCGTCCGTCGTGACGTACTGGAACTGCTGCATCCCCGCCACGCCGTTCACCGTGGTCGCCGCGATCGGCGTGACGAACGCCGTGCCGTCCGGACCGACGAAGATGTAAAGGCCGTCCGGACCGTCCGAGCCGCGCACGTGCAGCGTTCCGTGATCGATCTTCAGCTTCACGTCGCCGGCGCCCCCACAGGGAATTCGCCGATCCGAGACCGCGCCGCCGCCGCGAGCGAGTTCGAGCCGTTCCTGCCGAAGCAGAACGCGAAGCCCGGCGACACCTGGATGGCGCAGAAGACGGCGGTGTTGCCGTTCCTCCGCCAGATCCACGCCGGCGCGAAGACCGATCTGCACGTCGGCTGCGTCGGCGGGCCCGGCACGTTCGCGTGCCTGCTCGCGCGCGATGCATCGACGATCGACGTCCTGTTCCGATCGCACGCCGAGTTCGACCTCGCGAACGGGACCACGCTGCCGACGCCCGCGCAGTTCGAAGGCCGCCTGCAGTGGAGCGTGACGGACCGCGCGCCGCTCGCGTTCCGCCTCGCCGTCCCGGACCGCGACACGAACTACGACCTGAACGCGCCGCAGGGAGACGCCGGGATGTCGATCGCCGACATCGGCTACCGGCCGACGATGGAGCTCGCGTCCGCGCGCGCGCCCGACGCTTCCACACCGGTTCTCGACCTCCTCGACCGCGAGTTCATCAACTGCTGGATCCTCGCGAAGGATCTCGAAGCGATCGCGAAGTCGGATGCGCAGCAAGCCGCCGTCCGCACGGCCGCCGCCGCGGCGCGCAAGCGGTACGACTACCCCGTCGACACGCAGATCATGCGCCCCGACGGCGCGCCGCTCTCGCACGTCGGAGCGAACGACCTGTTCAGCAACGACATGGACGAGCGATCTCTCAAGGTGCTGAACGACGGGCTCGCCGCGTTCCAAGCGCCCGCGCCGGCGTCGCGCCCCGCCGCCGGTCACTGATCGACGTCACGGCAGCTCCGTGTCATTCCCGCCGCCGGTGTGGACGTGGATCCCGCCGGTCGCGGTGGTGCCGGTCAGGTCGATCACGTCGTGGTCCTTCCCGGCGCTCACGTCGAGCGCGCCGCCGATCGCGCTGGTCTTGATCTCGATGTCGTTCGCGCCGCTCCCCGCCGCGACCTCGGCATCGCCGGCGACCGACAACCCGCCGATCCCGATCGAGTCCGAGCCGCTGCCGGTGCGGGCGCGCAGGATCGAGAACGACGTCGTGCCCCCCGCGGAGAACAAGTCGTTTCCCGCACCGAGATCCGCGCGCACGTCATTCGCCGTCGTGTTCACGAGCGCGAGCACGTCATCGCCCGCTCCGAGCCGCATGTCCGTTTGGCCGCCGAGGAACGACCCGGCGATCGTCATGCCGTCGATGCCGCGGCCGCCGCGTCCGCGAACGTCGTTCATGAACGTGCAAGACGTCACCACCCCGTTCCAGATGCCGGGGCCGCGCACGTCGAACGCGAAGTCGCTGTTCACCGTGGCGCTCGCCATCGTCGTGTTTCCGCCGAGCGTGCTCGACTTGAGCTTGAACGGCCCGTCGAACGTCACCGTGTCGATGGCGAACGAGCCGGTGGCGCCGTCGCGCGCCGACAGCGTCGTCGCGCCCGCCACCGTGGTGCGCTTCAGCGATTGAATGGTCGTCCCGCGAAACGACGTCGACAGCCCGGCGTGGAGCAGGCACATCTCGAAGTCGAGCTGGGCGCCGCCCGCGGCACGGACCGTCGCGGCCCCGCCGATCTCGCTCATGAACAGGAAGATCGTCCCGCGCACCGTGCCGGTCGTGATCGACAGCTTGCGTTGGACGTTCAGGTTGAAGAGGTCGATCGACCCGTTCAGCGGCCCCTGCTCGCCGACGCGGATCACGAGGTCACGCCCCGCGCCCACGTGGTCGAAGTTCACGTCGCGCCAGAGGCCCGAGTCCTCGATCACGATGTCGCGCGCCGCCGACGCGTTCTTCACCTCGAACGCCTGGTATCCATCGCCGCCGTGCAGGCGGATGTCGTGCGGGAACAGACCGATCACCGTCACGTGGTCATCCCCCGCGCCGAGCTCGACGCGCACGTCCTTCGTCACCGGCGCGAAGTCCTGCGGCGTCGCCGCGCCGTTCACCGTCGTGCCCGCGCCCGGCGTGACGCGGACGAGCCCCGTCCCCGCATCGATCATCTGCACCGTGAGGTCGTCCGTCGCCGCGCCCGACGTGATGAACAGCGAGCCGTTCTTCAGCTTCGCCGCGACGTCGCCCGCCGACGCGAGCGCGGGCAGGCACAGGAACGCGAGCACCGGCGCGAGGGGAAGAACACGAAGCTTGCGCGCACGCAGCATGACGGACTCCTGTCGAGCTGACACGCGGCGCACAAACGCCGCCCCACGAGGAAACTCGCGCGGAGCGCCGCGAGCAAAGGAATCCCGGCCGCGGTCCACGCGCCTACAATCGCCCGACCCTCGGGAGACCAGAGCCGATGACCGATCCCCTTCAGCGCCTGCGACAGGCGAACGACCAGGCCGAAGCGGGCGGCGGCAAGGAGCGCGTCGACAAGCAGCACGCGCAGGGGAAGCTGACCGCACGGGAGCGCATCCTGCTCCTCCTCGACGAAGGCTCGTTCCAGGAGCTCGATCGCTTCGTCGTCCACCGCATCGAGGACTTCGGGATGGGGACGCAGAAGTTCCCCGGCGACGGCGTCGTCACCGGCAGCGGCCTCATCGACGGCCGCCCCGTCTTCGTGTTCTCGCAGGACTTCACCGTCTTCGGCGGTTCACTCGGCGAGGCGCACGCGAAGAAGATCTGCAAGATCATGGACCTCGCCGTGAAGACCGGCGTGCCCGTGATCGGCCTCAATGACTCGGGCGGCGCGCGGATCCAGGAAGGTGTGCTCTCGCTCGGCGGCTACGCCGACATCTTCCTGCGCAACACGCTCGCGTCGGGCGTGGTGCCGCAGATCAGCGCGATCATGGGGCCGTGCGCGGGCGGCGCGGTCTACTCGCCGGCGATCACCGACTTCGTGTTCATGGTCGAGAACACGTCCTACATGTTCGTGACCGGGCCGAACGTCGTGAAGACGGTGACGCACGAGGAGGTCACGTCGGAGGAGCTGGGCGGCGCGAAGACGCACGCGACCAAGTCCGGCGTCGCGCACTTCACCGCGGCGAACGACCGCGAGTGCATCGCCAAGGTGCGCCGCCTGTTCTCCTACCTGCCGCTGAACAACGTCGACGACCCGCCGCGCGCGCATCCCCCCGGCGCGGGCGACGACCCGACGCGCGCCGACGCCGCGCTCGACACGTTGATCCCGCCCGATCCGCAGAAGCCGTATGACGTGAAAGACGTGATCAAACGCGTCGTCGACGGCGGTGAGTTCTTCGAGGTGCATGAGCGCTTCGCGCGGAACATCGTGGTCGGCTTCGCGCGCATGGACGGGGCGAGCGTGGGGGTGGTCGCCAATCAGCCGGCGCACCTCGCCGGCTGCCTCGATATCGAAGCGAGCCGCAAGGCTGCGCGCTTCGTGCGCTTCTGCGACGCGTTCAACATCCCATTGATCACCTTCGAGGACGTGCCCGGCTTCCTCCCCGGCACCGAGCAGGAGTTCGGCGCGATCATCGATCACGGCGCGAAGCTCCTGTATGCCTACTGCGAGGCGACCGTCCCGAAGCTGACGGTGATCCTGCGGAAGGCATACGGGGGAGCGTATGACGTCATGGCGAGCAAGCACATCCGCGCCGACTTGAACCTCGCGTGGCCGACCGCTGAGATCGCCGTCATGGGCCCGAAGGGCGCCGTCGAGATCATCTACAAGAAGGAGATCGCGAAGGCGAAGGACCCGGCCAAGGAGCAGGCGAAGTTCGAGGAGGAGTATCGGGAAAGGTTCGCGAACCCGTATAAGGCGGCGGAGCTGGGGTATGTGGACGAGGTCATTGAGCCGCGGATGACGAGGAGTCGGCTCGTGGGGGCGTTACGGTTGTTGAGGACGAAGCGGGAGGCCGGGCCGAAGAGGAAGCATGGGAATGTGCCGTTGTGAATTGAATCCAGTGTCTCCGATTCCTTCTTGGCTGCCTTGCTAATGGCAAAGCTCATTAGAAGACCCGCGAGTTGCGTTGTGCCGGCGCAACAGAC
>CAZBOK010000216.1:0-8116 GCA_964493525.1 uncultured Phycisphaeraceae bacterium
CTTGTGAATCGACTTGTTCGGCCGCACCAGCGCGACGGCGGTGACGAACCCGGTGAGCTCGTCGCACGCGAACAGGAACCGCGCGAGGTCGGTCGCGCGCGGGACGTTTGTGTATTCCGCGTGGCCGAGGATGGCAACGACGAGATCCTCGGGGTACCCCTGCGCGCGCAGGATCCGCGCGCCGAACGTCGGGTGCTCCTCGGGCGTCGGATGCTTCTCGTAGTCGAAGTCGTGCAGGAGGCCCGTCATTCCCCACAGCTCGATCTCGTCCGCGGAGGCGCCGCGGCGCGCGGCCATGTGGCGCATCACGGCCTCGACGGCGAGCGCGTGCTTGCGCAGCGAATCGGTTTCGGTGTGCTCGTGGAGCAACGCGAGGGCTTCGGAGCGCGTCTTCATCGCGCCGCTATACTGCCGCGCCCTTCGGTTCCATTCAAAGGTGGGTGATGGCCGACCTCATGCGCGAGGCGCGCGCGCAGCGCTTCGTCGATCGCGTGGTGCTCGTCTCCGGGGTCGGCCCCGGCGCGGGAATGGCGTCCGCTCTCCGCGTCGCGGCGGAAGGGGCGCGCGTCGTCGGCGCCGCGCGCGGCGCGCAGCACCTCGAGAACGCGACGCGCGTCTTCGCGCAGCACGGCCTCGACGCGACGCGCTTCCGACTGGTGCGCGCCGACATGGGGACGGAAGCGGGCGCGGCGTCGGCCGTGCGCGAGGCCGTCGATTCGTTCGGGAAGCTCGACGCGCTGATCTCGATGGCCGGCGGATACGAAGGCGGCGGGTTCGATCAATGCGACCAGGCGGCGCTCGACCGCATGCTCGCGGTGAACCTGCGGCCCGCGTTCGAAGCGGCGCACGCCGCGGCGCCGGAGCTCGCGAAGTCCGGCCGCGGGGCGATCGTCATCGCGACGGCGGTGTTCGGCGCGATGATCCCGGGGCCCGGGCTGCTCGCGTACAACGTCTCGAAGAGCGCGGCGACCGGTCTCGTGAAGAGCCTCGCCGGCGATCTGCTGGCGAGGAACGTGCGCGTGAACGCGATCCTGCCGGGCGGCATCAGCCACGAGCTCGACGTCGCGCGCGATCCGTCGGCGAGCCGGCCGCTGCGAAAGGGGCCGGCGCTCCCGCAAGACGTCGCCGCGGCGGCGGCGTTCCTCGCGTCGGACGACGCCTGCTGGATCACCGGCGCGACGCTCGTGGTCGACGGCGGGTTCTCCGTCGCGCGCCCGGCGTTCTGATCGGCCCGCGGGAGCTGACGCTCAAGTCTTCCGCTTGGCGAGATATCCGGCGAGGTCGGCGGCCTTCTTGCCCGCGGCGGTGTTCGGCTTCGCCTTCGCCAACGCCTCGTAGGCGCGCGCCGCCGACTTCCAGTTGCGCTCGCGCTCGTAGCGCTCCGCCTTCGAGTACTCGATCGCCGCCGAGACCTCGTCCTTCACATCGGTGCGCGCCTGCAGCTTCGCGAGGTCGTCCTTGGCGGTCGCCGCGACGGCGTTGCCCGCGAAGTCGTCGATCAGTCGACGCAGCGCGATGACCTCGGTGAGCCAGTCGCTCTTCTTGTCCGCGATCTTCACCGCTTCGACGAGCGAGTCGGCGATCTGCTGGAACAGCGCCTTCGTGCTCTCGAGCGCCGTCTTGTCCGCCTCGTCGGTCGCGCCCGGCAGCGCCTTGTCGATCGCGTCCATCGCGTGCCCGAACTCGAACTTCTGCGCCGTCTTCTCGATGGTCGACCACTTCTTCGGGAGCGGCGCGAACCATTGCGCGATGTCGGTCGCGCTGAAGAGCGCGTCGCGCACCAGCGGGAGTTGCGGCGGCTTGCCGAGGTAGGCGACGTTCCCCTTCGAATCGATCACCGCGACCGCGGGGAAGCTCTTCACCTCCCACGCCTTGCCCATCGCGTCGGCGGAGTCGACCAGCACGGGCGACGGCACCTTGTCGATGTCGACGTGCTTGCGCACGAAGTCCGGCTTCTCGCTCGTCACCGCGAGGAACGTCACGGGCTGGAACACGAACTCCTGGCGGAGCTTGTCCCACTCCTCGAGGAAATCGAGGCACTTGGTGTCGGCGATGCGGACGAACGCGAGCGCGACGACGCGTCCCTTCAGCACCTTCGGGTCGAGCTTCTGATGCTGCACCCAATCGTCGCCCGACACCGCGGGCGCCGGCTCGCCGTGCTTCGGCTCCTCCGCGGACGCCGTGCGCGACACGAACGAGAGGACGGTGGATGCGAGGACGACGCACGGGACGACGAACGAACGCATGGGTGGGGACCTCCGAAGTCGCGGTGGGAGATGGTAGCGGGGGAAGCGGGTCGCGCCTGCACTCGCGCGGGCCCTTGACGCACGCGCGCGTTTCGGGTCGCGACCGATTCAGAACGGCGGCGTGAATCCCGGCCGCGGCGACGAACACACCGTTGGCAGCGCGAGCCTCGCGGTTAACGTACCGCGATCGGTTTTCGGGCCTGGAGGCGGCGGGTTGAACACGGATCACGACGCGAGCGGCGCGGTCGGCGCCGGCAATGCCGGCGGCGCCAACGGGGCGCGCGGCCACTGGAACGGCCCGCAATCGTGCGATCGCTGCAGCACCGTGATGTACGAGTTCCACTGCCGGCTCATCTGCCCGCGCTGCGGCCTCCAACGTGACTGCTCGGATCCGTGATGGTCGACTCGAGCGAGCCTTCCGCCAGCAACCAGTTCGAGTGGGACGCGACGACCGGAGTCGTCCCGATCTTCCCGTTGCCGGAGGTGTGCCTCCTGCCGGGCGAGCTCCTGCCGCTGCACGTGTTCGAGTCGCGCTACCGCGCGTTGCTCGAGGACGCGCTGGCGGGCGAGCGGTTGATCGCGATGGCACGGTTCCGCCCCGGATGGGAAGGCGACTACAAGCTGAACCCGCCGGTCGACCCGGTGATCGGGGTCGGGCAGATCGTCGTGCACCGAGCGCGCGAGAACGGCACCGCGGACATCGTGCTGCGCGGCGTCGCGCGCGCGCGGCTCGCGCAGGTCGTGCGCGAGCTGCCGTATCGACTCGGCCGGTTCGAGCCGCTGCCGGAGCGATGCTCCGACATCGAACGGTTCGGCCGGTTGGTTTCGGAGCTGGAGACGTGCCTCACGCGCCTCGCTCCCGAGCGTCCGGAGCTGCGCGCGGGTCTCGCCGCGCTCGGCCTGCCGCCGATGGAGCTGCCGGGCCGCCTGGCGGGGCCGCTGCGGTTCGATCCCGAGTTGAAGCTCCGCCTGCTCGCCGCCGACGATCAGGTCGTTCGCCTCGAGCTCGTGGTGCGCGCGCTCGGCCACTCGCTCGGCCAGTTCCGGATCGCGCGGTTGCTCGAGCGCCTGGTCCCTTCCGACGTGCGCATCAATTGACGCTCGACACCGAAGCCATCCCGCGCATCGACGCCGCGCTCTCCGGAGTGCTGCGCATCGGCGTGCTCCGCACCGGCGGCGTCCGCGTCGCCGCGGCCGACGAGGCGCTGCGCGCCGAAGTCACGCGCGCCGCGGCGAAGAAGAAGAGCGCGTTCGCCGACCTCGACGTCGGCAGCATTCCCGGCGTGCAGGATGCTCGGAAGCTCTACCGCGCGCTCGGCATCGACCCGACGCGCACGCGGCCGTCGTCGGAAGCGCTCCTGCTCCGAGCGCTGAAAGGCCAGCTGCTCCCCGCGATCTCGAACGCCGTCGACGTCGCGAACCTCGTCGCGTTCGAGCACCTGCTCCCGGTCGGGCTGTACGACGCGGCGCGGATCAGCGGGCCGATCGAGATCCGCGTCGGGCGCGCCGGGGAGCAATACGAAGGGATCCGCAAGGACAGCGTGCACCTCGAAGGGCGCATCGCGCTCGCCGACGAGCGCGGGCCGTTCGGCAACCCGACGGCCGATTCGCGCCGCACGATGGTGACCGAAGCGACGACGGAGATCCTGTTCGTGATGCTCGGGCCGCGCGAGGTCGACGCCGACCGCCTGCGCGCCGCGCTCGCGCGCGCCGACGAGCTGCTGACGCGTCACGCGTCGGGACGGCTCGTGGGCACCGCGCTCGTGCCGTGACGCCGATCGCGGCCGTCGGTCAATCGAGCGCCCGGAACCGCGCGGCGTTGACGATCGACCACAGATGGATCAGCGCGCCGAGGATCGCGGGGAAGATCAGGAACCAGAACCAGTAGAGGACGCTGCACGCGACGAACATGAACGCGGCGAGCAGGATGCGCCCCTGCACGAGCTGCCCGAGCCCGGGGATGAAGAAGCTGCACACCGCGGCGATCACGTTGCCGGAAGAACCCTGACCGTTGCTCATCGTCGCTCCGTCGAAATCGTTCGCGCGGAGGATAGCGGCGTCGCGCGTTCAGCCGCCGGTGAGTTCGAGGCGCGCGAGCTCGGCGTCGAGATCGGCGGCGGGGAATCCGACCGCGATCGCTTCGGTGCGCAGCGCGGCGACGGCCTTCGTGATCAACGCGAGCGTCTGCTCCGCCTCAGTCTTCGATTGCTCGAACGCCGCGGTGCGTGACTCGCCGCCGCGACCGCGGCGCGGCTGGCGCGCCTCGCGCGCTTTTGCGTCGGCGATCTGGCGCTCGGCCGTGCGGCGCTGGGTCTCCGCCTGCACGCGCTGCCGCGAGATCGCGGAGAAACCCTCGACCACGGAGTCGCGCCACTCGCGCGTCTTCGGCGCGTCGATCATCGCGACCGACTGGCGCAACTGCACCGACAGCATGTTCTCGGGCGTGTAACCGATGCGATCGGTCTCGCGGAGGTACGGCACGCCCACGGTCGCGCAGACTTTCGCGTAGTGCGCGTCGGGGTCGTTCGCGCCGCCGGTGAACGGCGCGGCGCCGGGCGGCCCGGACTTCGAGCCGAGGTCGCGGTCGAGGTCTTCCTTCGGGTAACCCTTCGCGACCGCGAGGTCGCGCGCGAGCGAGATCGCTTTCTCGGCGCCGTCCGCGACGGTCTTGTAGAGATCGCCGTCGCCGCGCCGGAAGCGCGGGTCCTGCCGGCTCTCGCGATCGGAGTACGACCGCAGCCGCTCCACCTCGGGCGACAACTGCTGCAGCGAGAAGCGGACGTCCTCGCGCCAGCGGTTCGACTTCGGCGTGAGGATCATCTGGATCGCGGGGCGCAGCACGGCGGAGAACCGCGTCGCCACGTTCTGCGCGCGCTCGTCGTACTTCGTCGCGTCCTCGAGCCCGCTCGCGCGCCAGATGCGCGCGATCTCCGCCGCGACCGCCTGCTCGTCCGCGGGGTACCAGTTGTCCGATCGTTCGTCGCCGGTCTCGCGCTGGTGCTGCTCCGCGGCCGCGACCTCTTCCTGGAGCTTCGAGCCGAGCTCTTCGAGTTCGGGGAACGCGCCCTTCGACGGGCCGACGCCGAAGCGTTTCCGCGGCAGCGAGTTGGCGTGCATCCGCGCGCTCTGCCAGTCGCCTTCCGCGATCGCGATGCGGCAGAGGTGGACGTGCGACCACAACTCCGGCCCGCGGAACTTGTCCGACTGGTACCCGTTGATCCGGCTCGGTCCGTACTGGAAGACGCGCGCGAGCAGGGCCTTCGCCGCGGACGTGTCGCCGAGCGCGATCTCCGCTTCCGCGGCGCGCACGCGCGCCCACGCGACGTGCGCGAGGACGGGGAGCGCCTCGGGGATGATCGTCGGGTCGGCGAACGCGGTCGGCAGGATCGCGCCGGGCAGCAGTTCGGCGTCCTGCTCGCGCATCAAACGCGGTTCGAGGTCGACGATCGGACGGAACGCCGCGAGCGCGCCGGCGGCGTCGCCCGACGAGAGCGCGAGTCGGCCGAGGCGGTCGCGCATCGTCGCGCCGAGGCCGATCAACTCCGTCGCGATCGGACGCGTCTCGCCTTGCGTCCACGACGAACCCGACAGGATCGCGCGCGCGTTCTCGAGACCGAGCGCGCGTTCGTACTCCGCGTGCGCATCGTCCTTCTTGCCGTCCGCCTCGAGCGCGACCGCGCGATACGCCGCGACGCGCGAGTCCGCGGGGTCGTGCCGCGCTCCTTCGTCGAGGAGGCGCGCCGCACTCTGGAACTTCGTGCGCGTGATCTCGCGCCACGCGGCCAGCAGCCACGGCGCCGCGGTCGTCTCGATGCGGTTCAGTCCTTCGCCGCGCGCGGCCAACGCGTCGGCCTCCTGGCCGAGCGCCGTGCATTCGTCGGCGAGGTGGAACCACGCGTCCTTCGATTCGGGGTCGAGCCGCGTCGCTTCCGCGAAGCTCGCGCGCGCTTCCTCGGTGCGACCGAAGCGGTGCGCGAGGACGCCGCCGAAGTAGGCGGCGCTGAACGTGCCGGGCCGCGCCTTCGCCGCGCGCTCCAGGCTCTCGGTCGCCATGCGCACGCACTCCGCGGCCTCCGCGTCGAGCTGATCGGCTTGCGCGAGTTCGCCCTGCGACGGGTTGCGCCACCACGTCGTCGTCACCTCGTAGTCGCCTTCGGTGTGCGTCTCGGAGCCGACGGTGGTCGGCGTGCGGAGCGCCGCGGCCATGTTGCGCTTCTGCGCGGCGGCGACGTCGAGCACCTGCGCGAGCAGCGCGAGCACGCGCGGGTCGTCGGTGCCGGTCGCGAGCGCGCGCTTCAGCAGCGTCTCGGCGTCGGAGTACTGCAGGTTCCACACGCGGATCGCGGCCTTCACGACGAGCGCGTGGACGAGGTTCGCGTCGAGGGAGAGCGCCTTGTCGCACAGCGATTCCGCGCGGGAGATCTCGGCCTGCTGGCGATCGGGGGTCTGGTGGCGCAGGAGGCGCGGTTCGTCGCGGGGGCCGACCTTCTCGCGCGGCACGTCGACGTGCATGTAGAGGTAGTCGGCGAGCTCGGTGAGCGCCTCGGCGTCGTTCGGCGCCTTCGCGATCGCTTCCTCGCGCGCGCGCAATCCGTCCTGATACGTCTCGTCGTAGCGGCGCCGCGTCGCGAGCGCGGGGAGCAACGCGCGGACGCCGGCGTCTTGGTTCTTCGCGGCGTCGGCGAGCTGGCGCTCGATGTTCGCCGCGTTGTCCTTGCCGGACTTCGCGTCGCGCGCCGCGACTTGCGCGAGGTCCGCCCGCGCGCGCGTCGCGTCGGAAAGCCGCGCCGCCGCGATCGCACGGCCGAGGTAGGCGTTCGTGAAGTTCGTGTCGTCCGTGAGCGCCCGCGTGTACAGCGTGCGCGCCGTCATCGCATCGCCGGCGGCGAGGCGGCAGCCGGCCTGGTAGTAGGTGACGATCGGATCCTCGGGCCACGCCTGGAACGAGCGCGCGATGTCGCGCGCCGCGCCGCTCCAGTCGCCCGAGTCCGCGCGTGCCTTGCCGCGCTTCCACGCCGCCTGCACCGCGTCGCCGCCTTCGGTCGACCGATCGACGAACCACGCCCGCAGGTCCGCGAGCCGCTTGCGGATCGCCGCCTGCTGGTCCGCGGACGGCTCGTACCCCTGCTCGACGTTGCGAAACGTCTGGCCCCACATCGCCGACACTTCGCCGACCGTGCTCTCGAACGTGTCGCGCGTCGCCTGCGGGTAGATCTCCGTGAAGAACCGCGCGCACATGCGGTCGGCCGCGGCGCGCCACATCCGCGATTCCTTCGAGTGGTCCGACAGCGCCATCGCGCGCTCGAAGTCGGCGATCGCGTCGTCGGGACGCTCCGCGAAGCACAGCGTCGCGCCGCGCGCGATGCGGTAGCGCGGGTTCTCGGAGTCGAGGTCGATCGCCCGAGAGATCTTCGCGAGCGCGTCGTCGAACCGCGCGTCGCGCAACGACTCGAGCCCGTCGAGGAGGAGCGACTGCGCGTCTTGTGCGCGCGCGACGGGCGCGAGCGCGAGCGCGACGAAGACGAGGGCGCGTGCGATGGACATGGGCGCAGACTGTAAGCGGGAAGCAGGCAAACTTCGGCGGGCCGCAGCGTCGACCCCCGTGCTTCGGGACCCACGCGCGACCGCGCGAGAATCGCGCGAGCCCCCAGCGGGGCGGTGCACGACGGCGCTGCGGGGTGCCGCTCCCGCGCTCGATCCCGTAGACTTCCGCGTTTCCATACCGCGCGAGAACCGCGATGGCTCCCGAACGCACGATCACCCTCGGTCACTCACCCGACCCCGACGACGCGTTCATGTTTTTCGCGCTCGCGAAGGACAAGGTCGACACCGAAGGGCTGCACTTCGAGCACGTGCTGCAGGACATCCAG
>CAZBOK010000217.1:0-8096 GCA_964493525.1 uncultured Phycisphaeraceae bacterium
AGCTTCCCGCGCTTCATCTCGTGCATCGCGCGCTCCACCTTGCGCGATGCGAGCCTCCCGTACTTCTTGGAACCGCGGCTCTTGGTCGGCATGACGACTCCGTTGTTGCGGACGGCCGGGATTGACCGCCGCGGCACGGGAGCGCAACCGACATGCCCGCGCGACGTCGCTGCGTCGCTCCGCTGCGTTGCTCGAAGGTGGAGCGCGTGAGATCGTCGCGGTGCGCAGCAACGAGCGCGAATCGCGGCAACTTCTGCAATCGTGCCGCTCAAAAAAACGACGCGACGTCGTCGCGCCGAGAGCCGGCGCGACGACGTCGCGATCGAGCGGGGTCCGCGTCACTCGGCGGCGCTCGCTCCTTCTTCCGCGCCGCGCTCCGCGCCCGAGCCGCTGCGCATGTTCTCACGGCCGGCGATGCCCGGTCGCGCGGGATTGCCGCGGTTCGGATCGTTCTCACGCGCCGGCGCATCCTGCCGGCCGCCGGGCGACTGCTGCCGCGACGTCACGTTCGATCGCGCGGGGGCCGCGCCCGTCGACTCGGAGCCCTGCATTCCGCGCTCTCCCTGCGGCTGCGATCGCTTCGGATCGGATCCTTGCGATCCGCCCTTCTGCGCGTTCTGCGCGGAGACTTCTTGCCCGCGCGAACCGGCGTCGCCGGATCCGCCCTTCTGTCCGCTGCCGGGCGAGCGGATCTCCGCGTTCACGCGCTCGGTCGGCTTGCAGCCGCAGTTGCCGGTGCGCTCGCCGCTCGGGATCGAGAGCGTGCTCTGTCCGCACGGACAGGTCGCTTCGCCCTCGAGAGCCGTCGCGGTTCCCGCGTTGGTGCGCGCGTCACTCGAGTCTTCGCGCGACGTGTCGCCGGCGCGACCCGAGCGATCGCTCGTCCGGAACTTCCAACCATCGACGCGGTACTCCTTCTGATTCTGCTCGCTCTGCTGGTCCTTCTGTTCCTTCTGATCATTCGGATTCATGACCGCTCCATTCAGCATTCGTTCGAGCCGCATCGTGTCGCGCAGGGCGCGGCGTCTAGCCAGCGCGAGCGCGGCGATCGATTCATGAATCGGCGATTCTCGCGGCGCACGGAGTGCTCGATCAGAGCGAGTCATCCTTCGGCGGCGGCGGCTCCTTGATGATCGCGCCCGCGAGACTCGCGGTGAAGATCCCGATGAACGCGATGCCGAACAACTGCAGGAGTCCGGCGAGGATGCGCCCGCCCGTCGTCGCGGGATGGAAGTCGAGGTAGGCGACGTTCGTGCACATGTTGAACGAGAACCACAGCGCGCGCCCGAACGTCGCGAGCGACGGGTTCACGCGCGACTCGAGCATCCACGCGCCGAGCGCGCCGATGAACACGACGACCGCCGCGATTCCGAAGATGAGGTCGATCCGCGCGCGACGCGCGAGGCGCACGATGTAGGAGCCTGCGGGCCGCAGGCGCATCACGACGCTCACGACGCGCAGCAAGCGCAAGAGGCGCAGCGCGCGGAACAGCGCGATGCCCGGCACCAGGCTCGGCAATTCGATCCAGTGCGATCGCGCGTAGACGCGGAAGCCGACGCGACGCGATTCGACGACGAAGTCGATCCAGAACACGACGACGATCGCGAGGTCGAGACCGTCGAGCCAACCGAAGTGGAGGCCGCCCGTCGCGTCGGCGCCCTGGTCATATTGGTACAGGCCGATCGTGACGCTGACCAATGCGAGGAGCGAGATGACGAGGTCGCGAGCGACCTGCCGCTTCGGCTCGCGCGGCTCTGGCGCAGCCGGTTCAGGAGGAGTCACGGTCGTCGTCGCGGAGTCCACGCGCGCATCGTAGTGAGACGGAGATTCCGCGGGCTCGGGTCGCGCCGCGCGACGGACGAGGGTGATCGGTCGAGTCGGTGGATCCGGGTAGACGGTTCGTCGTTGCCGCTCGCTCGGATGCCGTCCTGACGCGGTGCGAAGCGCAGATTCTCCACAATGCGCGCGCCCGGGCCGCTTCCGGTCCGGCTCGCGCCATCCATCGGGAGTCGTGCGCGCCGTTTCGACGATTTGAGGTCGAGATCGCGCACTTTGGGGGCTTCTTGGGTCCCGCGGCCGGTGGTGGCGCGTCAGTTGCGCACTTTGCGTCCGCGTCGCGTGGTTCGCAGTCCTCCTCGCGCCTCCGACAGGAACACGAAACCATCGTCACACCGGGACACACCGCTCCCGATGGGACGGGATCGCGCGAAATCACGCCGGGATCGGAAGGCAGGTCAACGATGTCCAGACTCTCACGCGCGACTGCGGGCGGCGCTCTCGCGTGCCTGATTCTCGCCGGCTGCACGACGACCCCGCTGCGCATCCCGAGCGAGAGCATTCGCCACGACGAGATCTCTCTCGGCGCCGTCGACGGCTCGGCGTCGTCGATCGTGCTGTTCGGGTTCATCCCGCTCGGCGAGAACGACCGCTTCGCAGATGCATATCAGCGCGCGCTCGCGCAGCGGCCCGCCGACCGGCTGATCGACATCTCGATGTACGAAAGCTCGTGGTGGGCCTACATCGTGAGCGGACACGTCGTGCATGTCACCGCGACCGCGATCCACTCGATTCGCTCGGACGCATCCTCGCTCACCGCGAGCCGCTGAACGCGGCGCGGCGATCCGCGACCCGGACGGCGCACCCCGGGTGATCGTCCACCGGCTCCCGCTCAGTGGGGCGGCTCCACTCATCGGAGCCGGCACACGAGAGGAGTCACGGACCAAGAAGAACTCGAGAGCCCAGTCGGGGCCGGCGCGTTGCAAGAGCATTCCGGGCGGATGCGGGCCGTCGCGTGCGCGGCAGCCGTCGTCCTGCTCGCCGGCCGCAGCTTCGCGCAGACCGTCGCGGCGGACGATTTCACGACGCACGCGGACAACACGAAGACCGAGTGCGAGCCGCCCCGCTTCGATTTTCGCCGCGAGGCGCGAGCCTCCGCGCGGAGCGCGCAAATGCGCGTGCACCGCTTGCAGGCCGCGCTTCGGCTGCGTGCGCACCGTCTCGTGCGGCACGCGCAAACGCGCGGTGGTCTCGCGCGCGAGCCGCTGCGCATCGGGGCGCATCGCCTGGAAGGCGAGGTCGTGCGTGACCGTGCCGAGCCACGCGCTGAGCTTGCCCGGGTTCGGTGGACACCGAGCTGAGCACTGACTGTGGGGCGGAAATCGAGGTGTCCGTGGTCGGCAAGCGGCGAGCGCCGCCGCGCGACTTCGCGCTCGTCGGCGGGACCGTGATCGACGGAGCGGTCGGCTCGCGGGTCCGCTCTCCGGCTGCTTCCCGACGTCCTCCTCGGTCTCGGTCGCCAAGCTCACGGCGCTCGACATCGACGCGCCGCCGATGCAGGCGCTCATCGCATCGATCGTCGAGCGGGACGTCGTCATTCGACTTGACGACGGTTGCACGCAGCAATTGCTCCCGGACTTCTTCTCCGTCGCGCTCGTGGGCGGCGATCCGCCGCACGCGATCGACGACGTCCGGCGAACCGAGATCGTCATCGCGCGCCGGGTTCGCCACGGCCCCGCGGAGCTGAGGCGCCTCGCCGAGAAGGGGATCGAGTCGCGACAGGATGAAGCGGGCCGGTCGCGAGGCGACGCGGGACCGCGGCTCTCCAGCGCGTCACTCGATCGAGCTCTGCGAGTTGCAGCGTTGGTCGTCGCGACGGCGGGCGCTTCGCGGGGCGCGCTCATCACGCCCGGCATGAGGTGCTGCCTGCGCCCGACCTCGAGCGCCCCGCACTTCGCGAGTCCCTCGCGCGATACGCGCTCCCCCTGCACGAACAAGGCCCCGCCGGATCTCGCCGGCGGGGCCTCGTGCCGCTCGCGCGGCGGTGGATGGCTCCCCGAGTAGGACTCGAACCTACAACAACCCGGTTAACAGCCGGGTGCTCTACCATTGAGCTATCGGGGAATTCGGGGCGGCGATGCTAGCGGCCGCTTCATCGCTCTTCTCGTCACTCCTTCTTCTTTTTCTTGACCTTGGCATCGCGCTTCGCGGTCTCGTCGTCGCCGCGTTTCTTGTCGCCGTCGTGGCCGTGCTTGCCGTTCTCCGGCGGCGACGCGAAGCGCGGAAGAGTGGGGAGAACGAGCGACCCGGGCTCGGACGGCTTCAGGTGCTCCATGATGCGGAACAGCGTCTGCGGCAGTTCGTTGCGCGGGCAGATCAGGTCGATCTGGCCGCGCTTCAGCAAGAACTCCGAGCGCTGGAAGCCTTCGGGAAGATCCTGCTTGATCGTGTTCTGGATCACGCGCGGTCCCGCGAACCCGATCAGCGCGCCGGGCTCCGCGACGATCACGTCCGCCATCGTCGCGAACGACGCCGTGACGCCGCCGGTGGTGGGGTTCGTGAGGATCGAGACGTACAGACCGCCGCGGTCGGCGAAGCGCGCGAGCGCCGCGCAGGTCTTCGCCATCTGCATCAGCGAGAGTGCGCCCTCGTGCATGCGCGCGCCGCCCGAGGCCGAGACGAGCACGAGCGGGATGCCGCGCTCCTGCGCGATCTCGATCGCGAGCGTGACCTTCTCGCCGACGACGACGCCCATCGATCCGCCGAGGAACTTGAAGTCCATCGCGCCGAACGCGACCTCGCGACCCTGGATGCGGCCGACGCCGATCACCATCGCGTCGTCGCGGCCCGCCTTCTTCTTGGTCTCGGCGAGCTTCTCCGCATACGTCGTCTTGTCGGTGAACTCGAGGCGGTCGACCGGCCGCAGGTCGACGTAGAGCTCCTCGAAGCTGCCCGGGTCGAGCGTGAACTGCACGCGCTCTTCCACCGTCGGCGTCATGTGGAAGCCGCACTTCTTGCAGATCTTGAAGTTCTCGACCAGCTCCTTGGTGAAGACCATCTCCCCGCAGGTCGGACACTTGGTCCAGAGCCCGCCGGGCATGTCCTTCCGTCTGAAGCGGACCCAGGCCAAGTCGCTGCTCCTTACCGGCTGCCGCCGACGCGTGCCGCGCTCGCGGCGATCGCCGTCGATCGCATCTCACGGATCCGCGCGCCGACGTCAGGCGCGCCGAAGATCGCGGAGCCGGCGACGAACACGTCGCAGCCCGCGCGCGCGGCGGACGCGATCGTATCCGGCGCGATCCCGCCGTCGATCTCGAGGTCGCCGGTGTACCCGAGCGCGCCGCGCAGCCGCTCCGCTTTCCCGAGCACGTCGGGGATGAACTTCTGGCCGCCGAATCCGGGGAACACGGACATCACCAGCACGAGGTCGAGATCCGCGAGGTAGGGCGCGATGCGCGACTCCGGCGTGTCCGGGTTGATCGCCATGCCGACCTTGCGGCCGCGCTGCTTCACGATGTCGATCGTCTTGCGCGGATCGCCCGGCGCCTCGACGTGGAACGTGTAGACGTCTGCGCCCGCGTCCAGGAACGCCGGCGCGAACTGCGCGGGATCGGTGATCATCACGTGCACGTCGAGCGGCACCTTCGCGATCTTGCGGATCCGCGCGACGACCGGCGGCCCGATCGTGAGGTTCGGCACGAAGTGCCCGTCCATCACGTCGAGGTGCAGCCAGTCTGCGCCGGCGGCTTCCACTCGCGCCACTTCGTCCGCGATGCGGGCGAAGTCGCAGGAGAGGAGCGACGGGGCGATCTTGATCAAGTCGCGGCTTCCTCGAGCGCGACGATGCCGGGCAGGCGCTGGCCCTCGAGCATCTCGAGCGATGCGCCGCCGCCCGTCGACACGTGCGAGAACCGCTCGGTCAATCCGAACTTGGCCGCCGCGGCCGCGGAGTCGCCGCCGCCGACCACGGTGCAGCCGTGGCACTCGGCGATCGCTTCGCCGACCGACCACGTGCCGGCCGCGAACGACGACCACTCGAAGACGCCCATCGGGCCGTTCCACACCACGGTGGCCGCGTCGCGGATCTCGTGCGTGAACAGCTCGATCGTCTTCGGACCGATGTCGAGGCCCATCCAACCGTCGGGGATGTTGCCCTCGACGATCTTCGACGGCGCGCGCTCGTCGAAGCGCTCCGCGACTTCGTGGTCGATCGGCAGCAGGAACTTCACCTTGCGCGACCGCGCGAGCTGCAGGATCTCCTTCGCGACGTCGAGCACCTCGCGCTCGACGCGCGACGAGCCGACGCCCTTCCCTTCGGCGAGCAAGAACGTGTACGCCATCGCGCCGCCGACCAGGACGGTGTCGACCTTGTCGATCATGTTCTTCAGCACGGGGATCTTGTCGGAGACCTTCGCGCCGCCGAGCACGGCGACGAACGGCCTCTCGGGGTGCAGGAGGATCCGCGTGAAGTACTCGATCTCCTTCATCATCAGGAGACCGGCGGCCGCCTTGCCCTTCATGTGCTGCACGACGCCGGCGGTCGAGCTGTGCGCGCGATGCGCCGCGCCGAACGCGTCGTTCACGTAGCAGTCGGCGAGGTGCGAGAGGCGCTCGGAGAGGCTCGACTCGTTCTTCTCCTCGCCCGGCTCGAAGCGCACGTTCTCGAGCAGCGCGACGTCGCCCGGCTTCATCTTCTTCACGCCGGCTTCGACCTCGGGGCCGCACACCTGATCGAACTTTTTCACCGGCTTGCCGAGGAGCTTCGACACGCGCTCGGCGATCGGGTCCATCTTCAAGGACGGCGTCGGCCCGCCCTTCGGGCGCCCGAGGTGCGAGACCAGGACGACGCTGCCCCCGCGCTCGAGGATCCGTTGGATGGTCGGCAGCGACTCGCGGATCCGAAGATCGTCGGTGATCACGCCGTTCTCGAGCGGGACGTTCATGTCCACGCGCACGAGGACGCGCTTGTTCTTCAGATCGAGGTCGTCGAGCTTGAGGATGCGCTTCATCGCGGCGCTCACTTGAGGGAGTGGGCTCTCGCGACCAGGTCGACCACCCGCTGCGAGTATCCCCATTCGTTGTCGTACCACGCCACGACCTTCACGAGGTTCTTGTCGAGCACCATCGTCGAGAGCGCGTCGAAGAGGGACGACCACGTCGTGCCGATCACGTCGCTCGAGACGATCGGGTCTTCGGTGTACCCGAGGATCCCCTTGAGCGCGCCGTCGGCCGCCGCCTTCATCGCGGCGTTGATCTCTTCCTTCGTCGTGGCGCGCGAGACGATCGCGGTGAGATCGACCACCGAGCCGTTCACGACCGGGACGCGCATCGCGACGCCGTCGAGCTTGCCCTTCAATGCCGGGATCACCTTGCCGACCGCCTTCGCGGCGCCGGTCGTCGTCGGGATGATGTTCGCCGCCGCCGCGCGCGCGCGTCGCAGATCCTTGTGGATCTGGTCCGCGGTCTTCTGGTCGTTCGTGTACGCGTGCACCGTGGTCATCAGACCCTTCTCGATGCCGACCGTTTCGTGCAGCACCTTCGCGACCGGCGCGAGGCAGTTCGTCGTGCACGACGCGTTCGAGATGACGCGGTGCTCGGCCTTCAGGACCGAGTCGTTCACGCCCATCACGACCATCGCGTCGATCTCGTCCTTGGGCGGGACGGTCAACAGCACCTTCTTCGCGCCGGCCTTGATGTGCTTCTCGCACGACGCCTTGTCCGTGAAGATGCCGGTCGACTCGATCACGAAGTCGACCGCGAGATCCTTCCACGGCAACTTCTCGGGATCCTTCTCCGCGGTGACCTTGATCGCGCGGCCGTCGACGGTGATCTGTCCCTCGGCGCCGACGACGGACTTGTTGAAGCGCCCGGCGACGGTGTCGTATTTCAGGAGGTGCGCGAGCGCGGGCGCCGGAGCAAGATCGTTGATCGCCACGATCTCGAAGCGCGAGTCGTTCGCCATGATTCGGAACACCATGCGCCCGATGCGGCCGAAGCCGTTGATTCCGATCCGAATCGCCATTCTCTCGCTCTCCTCCGTGCCGCTCGTCCAGTGGGTGTCGGCCAGTTCGGAAGCCTTGCCGCGCACCGCGCGGCGTTCCGTCCTCTCCGGGTTTCGTGAACCGAAAGGAAGCGCGGCATTCTAGCTGCGACGATTCTTCAATCAACCGCTCCGAAAGCTGCCGCGCGCATCGCCTTGCGTCGCGCGTCGGCCGCCGGCTGCCCCCGCGTCGTCATCGGCGTGTCCGGCGGGCGCGATTCGGTGGCGCTCCTGCGCGCGTGCGAGGCGGCGGCGCACGAGGCGGGGCCGAGCGGGGGAG
>CAZBOK010000218.1:0-8062 GCA_964493525.1 uncultured Phycisphaeraceae bacterium
GGGGAAGATCGTGAACGCGTCCGTGAACGCGTCCTGGTAGCGCACGATCACCGAATCGCGGTCCGTCCCGCGGATCGTGACGCCGACCTTCCCGTTGAGCGAGACGGCGCCGACGTACGTCCCCGGCGACACCAGGATCAGGTCGCCGTCCTGTGACGCCTGGGCGGCGAGCGCGACCGTGGCGAACTGCTTCGGGACTCGCAACGTCTCGGCGAACGCCGACGACCCGAGCAGGAGCGACGCGAGCAGAAGCAGCGGCCGATGGATCACGGAACCCTCCGCGCGAGTGCACTGGGGAACTGAGTCGGGCGACCCGGTCGCGTCACGGGATGTCTTCGACCGTCCCGAAGTGGTTGTTGCCCGCCACTGTATTCGTCTGCAGGTCGCAGCGCAGGTCCGACATCGAGCTGCCGTGCGCCGCGTTCGCCGCAAGCTGGTTGCCGATGCCCGTGATCTCGATTCCGTGCGCGCCGGCGTTCTTCACGCGGTTCTCGCGCAGCGTGCAGTCGTTGCCCTGCAGCGAGATGCCGTCGTTGAGCGTGTTCGACACGCGATTGCCGCGCGCGTCGAAGCTCGCGGAGACGATGTCGGCGTAGATCCCGACCCCCTTCGGACCGGCGACGCGGTTGTCGCGCGCGCGAACGTTCGACGCCGAGATCACGATCCCTTCCGCGTCGCCGTCGATCACGACGTTGCGCGACGCCAGCGCTGCCTTCCCGCCCACGAGCAGGCCGACCACTCCGAAGCGCTCGACACGGTTCTCCGCGATGTTCGCCCCTGCGACGGGAACGGAGATGCCGAGCACGCTCCCGTCCGAGACGCGGTTCTTCCGCACTTGCGCGTCGATCGCGCTCTGCAGCAGGATCCCGGACGTGCACTGGCGGACGCGGTTGGCCTCGACGGTCACGAAGTGTGACCCATACATCCCGATGGCGATGTTGCCGACGTCGGTCAGGAGATTGCCGCGGACCCGCGCCGGGCCCACGACGCCGCCCGAGGTCACGACGATCGCGTCGCCTTCGCATCGCACGAAGCGATTGCGGTCGATCGTGACGTCGCCGCCGTCGATCGAGAGCGCCGCATCCTTGACCTCGACGAAGCGGCAGCGCGAGATCTCGACCTCGCCCCGCGTCTCTTCGCCCGCGAAGCCGAATCGCATCTGACTCTTCCGTCCGATCATCTCGGTGCGGGAGACGTGCACCCCGTCGCAGTGATACACGTCGATCGGCCCGGGGCTCTTGCCGTCGGCTTCGCGCACGCGGCAGTTGCGGATCACGAGGTTGCTCACGAACGAGCCCCCGATCGCGTAGTCGGAACTGCCCTCGATCGAGAGGTTTTCGATCGTCACGTTCGAGCACTGCGAGAGCAGGATCGCCTGGGTCAGGATGAGTCCGGGCGACGCGCTGAGCGTCGTCTTCGTCTTGCCGGCGCCGCGGATCGTGACGCGATCGAGCTGGACCAGGATCGCGAACGAGAGGTGCCGCCCGGGGCCGACGCGCAGGACGTCGCCGCTGTGCATGTCCTGAACGGCATCCGCGATCGTGGGGTACTGCTCGGGAACACGAAGGGTCTTCGCGTGCGCGGGCAGGGACGAAGTCAGCAGCGCGAGCACGAACAACGAACGACGCAGCATCGGGGACCTCCGTGCGGTCCCTCGCGCAACTCGAGGCTGGATTCGGACACGGAATCCCGCCTCGATCGGTCGGCGTCGTCCGTCAGGACCCCGCGGGGACGAGGTGCTCGCCCAAGAACTTCGCGGTCGCCTCGGCTGCGGTGATCCGGTTCTTCTTCAATTGGAAGCCGTGTCCTTCATCGGGGAAGACCACGTACTCGACCGGCGTCCCGTTCTTCTTGGCCGCGGCGACCATCTCGTCGCTCTCGACCTTCAGCACGCGCGGGTCGTTCGCGCCCTGGAAGACGATCAGCGGCCGCACGATCTTGTCGCCGTGGAAGAGCGGCGAGATCCGGCGCAGGCGCTCCTCGTCGCGCGCGGGGTCGCCGAGCTCGGCGTAGAGCGACTCGCGCCCCGCCTCCCACCACGGCGGGATCGAGTTCAGCGTGCGGATCCAGTTGGTCACGCCGAACATGTCGACGCCCGCGTCGAACGCCGTCGGCTGCAGCGTGAGCGCCGCGCACACCATGTATCCGCCGTAGCTGCCGCCCATGATCGCGACGTGCTTGCCGTCGACCCAGTCCAGGCCCTCGAGATACTTGCGCCCATAGATGCAGTCCTGCAGGTCGTCCTCGCCGTGGCGGCGATCGTCCTTGTGGAAGAACGTGCGGCCGTAGCCGCTGCTGCCGCGGTTGTTCACCGCGAACACCGCGAAGCCGTGGTTCGCGAGGTACTGCGTGTTCGCGCTGTATCCCTTGCGCGTCTGCCCGCCCGGCCCGCCGTGCACGACGATCACCGCCGGAACCTTGTGGTCCGCGCTCGCCGCGAGCGGCTTGTAGAGGAGGCCGGGGATCTCGAGGCCGTCGAAGCTCTTGAAGCGCACCACCGTCGCCTCGACGAGGTGGCTCGAGTCGATCGCCTTCGTCAGTGAATGCGTCAGGCGCCGCGCCTTCTCGCCGCGGCCGTCGATCGAGAGCAGGTAGAGGTCGGACGGCGTGGTGTCGCCGTTCACGCTGAACGCGATCTGCTTCTCGTCCTTCGAGAAGATCACGTTCGTCACGTCGCCGGCCGGCAGCTCCGGCAGCACGACCGGAGTCCCGGTCTTCGCGTCGCGCACGGCGAGCTCGGTGCGCGCGTCGGCGTTCACCGCGGTGACGAGGTACTTGCCCGACTTCGAGAACGAGTAGGAGACGACGTCCCACGCCGCGTCGAACACCGGCTTCACCTCGCCGGTGGCGAGGTCGTGGCGCCACACGCGCGCGAACTCGCCGCCCGCGTCGCTCGCGATGAAGATCGCGCTGCCGTCGGGCGCGAAGTCCATCACCGAGTGGTTCACGTTGCCGTCGTGCTGCGTGAGCTTCTTCGGCTGCGCGTCCTTCGTCGCGAGATCGACGAGCCACACGTCGTCGTCGGAGTTGTTGCGCTGCTTCCCGAGCGCGAGCCAGCGACCGTCCGGCGAGAGCTGGTCGGGCGAGAAGCCGCCCTCGTTCTTGAACACGAGCGTTCGCGCGTACGCCGCGCGCCGATCGCCCGCGACCTTCGCGTCGGGAACGGTGCAGCGGTACACGTCCATGAACTTCGGATCGCGCTCGTTCGACTGGATGAAGAACGCCTTGTCGTCGGCGGTGAACCCCGCGAACGACGCCTTCACGTGATCCCCCGGAGTGAGGTCGGTGACGCTGCCGTCCAGCTCCGACACGTAAAGGTGGTTCAGCTCGTTGCCGCCGTGATCGGACGTGTAGAGGAAGCGATCGTCATTCGGGAAGTAGCGCACTGCGAAGCAACGATCGTCCGTCGACTTCGTCAGCGGCGTCCGCGTGCCATCCGCCAGCGACATCGCGTAGACGTTCGTCACGCCGGTCTCGTCGGACGAGACGAGCAGGCGCGTGCCGTCGGCGGAGAACGACGCGCCGCCGATCGAGATCGTGTCGAAGAACTGCTCCGCGGAGTATTGCGGGATCTTCGGGACGGACGGCGGCGCGGCGAGCGCGATCGCCGCGAAGAGCTGGACGAAGGACATGCGGACCTCCCGGTTCGGTGACGCGTTCGTTGAGCGGGGAACGAGTGTAGGGCTTGGCGCGGGTCGGGAAGCTCCGCGGGACCGACGGACCCGCGCGCGTGACGCGGGGCGGCGCGCGCGATTCGGGACGTCGGTTACACGACCGCGCCGAACAACGCGCCGACTCCGTAGGTCAGCGCCATCGCGAGTGCGCCCCAGAACGTGACGCGCGCCGCACCGACGGTCGCGCGGGCGCCGCCGACGCGCGCCGCCATCGTCCCGAGGACCGCGAGGCAGACGAGCGACGCGACGACGACCGTCGCCGCGCGCGCCGCGGCCGGCGCCAAGAGGACCACCGCGAGAGGCAGTAGCGCGCCCGCGCAGAACGACCCCGCCGACGCGAACGCCGCGAGCACCGGCCGGGCACGCCCCATCTCGGAGATGCCGAGCTCGTCACGAGCGTGCGCGCCGAGCGCGTCGTGCGCCGTCAACTGCTCGGCGACCTGCTGAGCGAGCGCGAGGTCGAGACCCCGCGCGACGTAGATCCCGGCGAGCTCCGCCTTCTCCGCGTCGACGTCGGTCGCCAGCTCCTTGCGCTCGCGCGCGAGGTCCGCCTCTTCCGTGTCTGATTGCGAGCTGACCGACACGTACTCGCCCGCGGCCATCGACATCGATCCGGCCACCAGGCCCGCCAAGCCAGCGATCACGACCTGCGAGCGATCTCCGCCCGCCGCGACGACGCCGAGGATCAGGCTCGCGGTCGACACGACGCCGTCGTTCGCGCCGAGCACTCCCGCGCGCAGCCAGGCGATCCGGTCGGAACGATGTCGCTCGAGGTGACGCATCGGGCGGCAGCCTACGCGATCCCGCGATCTTCTCCCCGACCTCCGGCCCGATACCTTCGGAGCGGCCGTTCGGTTGGCCGTGAGAATCCCGATGACCCCGCGCGTCGTGTCCGTGTTCTTCCTCTGTTGTCCCGCCCTCGCGCCCGTGGCGTCGGCCGCGGACGTCGACGCACGGCATGCGCCGTTCCTCGGTTTCGAATCGGGGCCGGTCAACTCGATCCTCGCGACGCGCGACGGATCCCGGCTGCTCGTGCTGAACACGAGCGACGATCGCGTCGAAGTGTTCCGGATCGTCGCGCGCGGCGGATCGACGAAGCGCGGCGCGGCGTCGGCCGGCGCGACGCTCGGCACGGCGTCGAGCGCCGGCGGGACCATCGGTTCGACCGGAACGATCGGCGCCGCCGGTGATGCCGGAGCGCCGCTCGCGTTCGAGGGCGCGATCTTCACGGGGCTCGAACCGGTGGCGTTGGTCCAGCATCCGACCGACGACTCGATCGTGTTCGTCGCGAACCACGTCTCCGACACCGTGAGCGTCATCGATCTCGACGTGATGAGCGTCGTCGCGTCGATTCCCGTCGGCGACGAGCCGCAGGGCCTCGCGATCGCCGCGGACCGGTTGTTCGTCGCCTGCTCGCACGCGCCGCGGACGCCGATGCTGCCCGGCCAGGTGCTGCCCGGCCCGATCGACGAGAACGTCGTCGTGTCGACGCAGATCGCGCCGCCGTACGCGATCCTCGGCAACGCCGTGCTCGACGCGGTGAAGCCGCGCGACGTCGCGGTCGCCGGTGGCGTCGTCTACGCGGCGATCGAGAACTCCGGGAACCACACCACGCTGCTCGACGAGACCAAGGCGAAGCAGCTCGGCATCGAGCAGGTCACTCCCGACGCGTTCGACGGCGGGCCGTTCGCCGTGAACCCGGTGCTCGTGCGTCCCGAGCTGAACCCGCTGAACTACGCGCGCGGCTGGTACGTCCCGAACGCGGGGCGCATCGTGTTCGACGCGGAGCATCCGACGCTCGTGCCGCAGCTCCACGACGACGACGTGTTCGCGATCGACGCCGCGACCGGCGCGCCGCTCCCGTGGCGCGCGCACGGAGTCGGCACGACGCTGTACTCGATCGCGGTCGCGCCCACCACCGGCAAGCTCTGGGTGACGAACACCGACGCGAGGAACCGCGTCCGCTTCGAGCCGCGTCTGCGCGGCGACGCCGTCGTGAACCGCGTGACGATCGTCGATCCCGGCAACGGAGCGACGCAGGCCGTCCTGCTCCCCGCAGCGCTGCCCGGCGCGATCACGTTCACGCCGGCGACGTTCGGCGGGCCGGCGCTCGCGTTCGTCGCGATGCAGGGCAGCGGCGCGGTGCTCGCGCTCGACGCCGTGACCGGCGCGTTCGTGCGGCGGATCGACGTCGGCCCGATCCCGAGCGGGCTCGCGTTCGACGCGGCGCGGCGCCTGCTCTTCGTCCACACGCGCGGCGACCAGCGCGTGCGCGCGTTCGACGCGACGCGCGTCGATGCGATGAAGCCCGCCGGCGCGCCGGTCGCCCTCTCGTTCGACGCCGAGCCGCCGCTCGTTCGCGCCGGTCGCCTCCATCTGTATGCAGCGCCGTCGACCACCGCGTGCGCGAGCTGCCATGTGTTCGGCCACGACGACGGCATCGCGTGGGACCTCGGCGATCCGGAAGGCGCGCTGTCGAACTACTTCCCCGACGTGCTCACCGGACTCGGCAGCTACCCCGGCCAGCCCGTGATCGCCGCGACGACGCCGCTCATCCATCCGATGAAGGGCCCGATGGTGACGCAGTCGTTGCGCGGGCTGATGGATCCCAACACGAAGGACGACCTCCCGCTGCACTGGCGCGGCGACCGCCGCACGTTCCACCAGTTCCAAGGCGCGTTCTCGAGCCTGCTCGGCGGCCCCGCAGCGAAGCCGCGCGACCTGCAGGAGTTCGCCGGCTTCCTGCGCTCGCTCCGCTATGCGCCGAATCCGTTCGAGCCGCGCGACCGCGTCTACGTCGGCGCGGACGCGAGCGGAGCGGACACGTACGGCATGAACCCGTCGTTCCACGGCAAGCAGTACGGCACCACGGCGAGCACCTCGTGCATCGACTGCCACGTCGCGGACTTCTTCGCGAAGGACGACTTCACCGGCAGTCGGCCGGTCGCGAGCGCCGGCAGCTTCACGCAACTGTTCCAGACCGCGCAGTTGCGCATGGTCTACGAGAAGCACTTCCGCGACGTGAACGGCTTCGGCCTCCTCCACGACGGCGCCGTGAACGGCGTGCGCGGCTTCATGGACTTCACGATCCCGAACGGCGGCGGGCCGACGTTCTCGAACTTCACGACGCAGGACAAGGACGAGGTCGCATCGTTCGTCGAGCACTTCGACCACGGCCTCTCGCCGCAAGTCGGCGCGCAGTTCACGCTCGACGCGTCGAGCGTCGTGCAGGCCAAAGCCTTCCTCGACTTCGCCGAGACGCGCGCGAAGCCGCCGTTCACCGACTTCGATCTGATCCTCAAGGGCTACCGCACGCTGCCCTCCGGCGAGATCCTCCCGCGCGGCGCGCTGTTCACGTGGAGCGCGGCGCAGCAGAAGTGGGGTTACCAGTTCGACACCGGCGACTTCGTCGATCGCTCGATCGTGATCGCCGTCGCGCAGGCCGGCATCGTGAGCTTCACGTTCACCTGCGTCCCGCCCGGCGAGGGCGTGCGGCTCGGGATCGACCGCGACGAGGACGGCGCGCTCGACTTCATCGAGCGGACGATCGGCACCGACCCCGCGCGCGCCGACAGCGACGGCGACGGCTACACCGACGGCTTCGAGCGCGCTCTCGGCTCCGACCCACTGCATGCGGACGCGGCGCTCGCCGACGCGACGCCGCCGTCGATCGAACTCGCGCGCGGCCTCGAGATCGGTTCCGGCATCGCGACGATCGAAGTCGTCACGGACGAGCCGACGACGCTGTCGATCGCGATCGGCGGCTCGCCGCCCGCGCTCGACGCGACGCTGCGCCGTCGCCACGACGTGATCCTCGAGGACCTCGCGGAAGGCGCCGCGATCTCCGCGCTCGTGACGGCGACCGACAAGAACGGCAACGCGAGCACGGCGACCGCCGCGTTCGCCACGCTGCCGAAGTTTCTGCACGTCGACGCGATCACGATCGAGAAGTCGGGCACGGGCCCGTACACCGCGACCGCGCGCGTCAAGGTCGTCGATCGCCACGCGCAGCCGGCAGCTTTAGTGCCGTTGATGGTGTTCTTCGCGGGCGACATCGGCGGTCAGGCGTGGCAGCGCACGGGAATCACCGACGCAGCCGGCGTCGCGACGATCGCGCTCGTTCCGTTCACGCCGTCATCTTCGACGCAGGTTGCCGCGAGCGTCGCGTGGCTCGGCTCGGTGGATCCGCAGAGCCCGTGGTTCGTCGGCGTCGGTGGAGGGATCCCCTCCTTCTATTACGACGCGACGGAAAACCGCGCGGCGTACGCGAGCGTCACGGTGCCGTGAGCGCGGCGGGCACCAAAGGGGCCTTTCCGGCCCCTTTGGAAACCCCTGTCCAAACCGGGCACATGGGTGACAGGTGTCCGGGCACATAGGTGACACTTCAG
>CAZBOK010000219.1:0-8015 GCA_964493525.1 uncultured Phycisphaeraceae bacterium
CTTCATCTGCGGCGGGACGTTCACCCACCTCGCGGACATCATCGGCCGGCGCATCGGCCGCAAGTCGATCGGCTTCCATCCGGAGGTCGGCGGCGACAAGGCCGACCCGCTCTCGGGTGTCGGCGAGATCCTCCGCGAGGTGCAGACCGAGGACCTGATCGAGTTCGGGATGATCCCCGAGTTCATCGGCCGTTTCCCGGTGATCGCGACGCTCGACCCGTTGAAGGCGAAGGACCTCGTCGCGATCCTCACCGAGCCGAAGAACGCGCTCACCAAGCAGTATCGCCGCCTGTTCGAGATGGAAGGCTGCGAGCTCGAGTTCGATCCGGAAGCGCTGGTCGGCATCGCCGAGCAGGCGCTGCAGAAGGGCACGGGCGTGCGCGCGCTCCGCATGATCCTCGAGGAGTTGATGCTCGACGTCGCCTACACGATGCCCGACCGCGGCCAGCCGTCGCGGTTCGTCGTGACCCGCGACTTCGTCGAGAAGCGCGCGCCGATCACCGCGCTCCCGCTCCCCGGACTGCGCCGCGAGAGCGCTTGATCGCGCCGCGGGACGGATCCGCCGTGGAACCCGATCGTCCGGCGCTGACCGACCTGGAAGTCGGCGGGTTCGATGTCCTCCTCGGACTGCCCGGCGCGCGCAAGTTCGACCCGAAGAACATCCGTCGTTGGGTGTTCGAGCGCGGCGCGTCCGATCTCGACCAGATGACCGACGTGCCGAAGACGCTGCGCGCGGAGATCGCCGCGCGGTTCGACGTGCGACGCACCAAGGTCGTCCTCGATCGCAACGCCGACGACGGCACGCGCAAGCTCCTGCTCGGCCTGCGCGACGGCCAGACGATCGAGACGGTGATCATTCCCGAGGACGATCGCCGCACGTTGTGCGTCTCGACGCAGGTCGGGTGCGGCGTGCGCTGCGCGTTCTGCGCGTCCGGCATGGCGGGCTTCTCGCGCAACCTGACGCCCGGCGAGATCGTCGAGCAGTTCCTGCACGCGCGCGCGCTGCTCGCGGCCGAGGGACGCACGCTCACGAACCTCGTCGTCATGGGCGGCGGCGAGCCGCTCAACAACTTCGAGAACCTGAAGACCGCGCTCGACACGCTGAACTCGCCGGACGGTCTCGGCTTCGGCGCGCGGCGCATCACCGTCTCGACGATCGGCATCCCCGCCAAGATCGACCGCCTCGAGGAGCTCGGCAAGCAGGTGAACCTCGCGATCTCGCTGCATGCCCCGACCGAGGAGCTGCGCGGGCGGCTGATGCCCGGGCTCGATCGCGTCCCGCTCGGCGACGTCCTCGCCGCGGCGGAGCGCTACTTCGAGCGCACCGGGCGCGAAGTCACGTTCGAGTACGTCGTGCTGCGCGACGTCAACGACTCGGTGAAGGACGCCCGCGAGCTCGCGCGTCTTCTCAAGCGCGTGCGCGGGACCGTGAACTTCATCCCGTTGAATCCGGTCGAGGGGTTGCCGTTCGGGCGACCCGACGACGCGGTCGTCGATCTCATGGTCGACACGCTGCGCGACGCGGGCGTGAAGACGACGGTGCGGCGCAGCCGCGGACGCGACATCGACGCCGCGTGCGGCCAGCTGCGCCGGCGGTTCGAGGACGGCTCAGCTCTTCGGTGACTTCGGCATCGAGGGCGCCGGCTCGGACGCGGCGTCCGACGGCGGATCGTGCGGCGCGGGAGCCGGCGTCGTCGGCAGCTTGCGGTCGTGCGCCGAGCGCAGCACCTTCAACGCTTCGACCCACGCGGCGCGGTGCGCGTCGGCGAGGCGCTCGCCGTCCATGCCGACCCCGAACGGGCCCTGATCGATGATCACGCGCGTGAGTTCAGCTTCCGGCTCGAACATCACCACCAGCGACGTGCGACCCGCGTTGCCGAACGGCTCGATCTCGTAGTGGAGACCTTTGTCGCCGGCGCGCTCGACGAGCGTCCCGGTCATCGCGGACACGCTCGAGTCCGACGGCCACGACAGCGACAACGCCCCGCCTTCCGCGGCCGGGACGTCGGCGCGTTCGGCGAGCCAGCGCTCGACGAGCGCGCGCTCGGTGAACCAGCGCACGACCTCCGACTCGCGGCCGGCGAGCAGCACGGACGCCGTGCAGCGCCGCGCGCCGGTCTCCTCGACGCCGTACACCGCGGCGGTCTGCATCGGACCGGGGAGCGGATCCTCGGCCGCCGTGCGCGCGAAGCAGCCCGACAGGGACGAAGCTGCGAGCAGCGCAGCGAGCGATCGGTTCATGCGTCCAGCTCCAGGAGCAGCTCGTCGATCTCGAGCTGCGGTTCGGTGTGGTTCTGTTCGACCGCGAGTGCGCGGGCCGCGACGAGCGCGGCGCGGGCCGCGTCCTTGTCGCCAAGCTCCATCGCCGCGCGGCCGAGCAGGATGCGGGCGAGCATCCAGTCGGGCTTCTGATCGATCACGAGCGTGAACTCGGCGCGCGCATCCGCGAACCGTCCGGCATCGAACAGCGCGCGCGCGAGGGTGAAGCGTGCGAGCTCGTCGCTCGGGTCGCGCGCGACGAGCGCACGGAACTTGTCGATCTTCTCGATCTGCACGCGGGCAACATACCGGGGCGCGCATCCAAAAGAAAAATGGCCGGCCCGGGACTCTCGCCCCGGACCGGCCGCACGAAAGCCGCCCTGTTCGTTTGGTCCGGCTCAGATGCCGCCGCGCAGCGTCTTCTCCTTGCCGCCGCGGAGCACCGTCACCGTCGGATGATCGGCGCCGCTCTTCTCGAGCGCCGCACGCACGTCCTCGGGCGAGCGGATGGCGTGGTCCCCGACCTTCAGGATGATGTCGTTCGGCTTCACGCCGATCTCCTGCGCGAGCGAGCCGTCGACGACCTCGACCACCAGCAGGCCGACGTCCTTCTCGAGATCGAGCTGCGCACGCAGCGGGTCCTCGGCGTCGATCGCGCGAGCGTGCACCCCGAGGTGCGGACCTTCGTCGGTCGTCGTCGCGCCCTGCCACGGCTGCGTGTTGAACGTCCGCGCACGCGGAACGGCGGGGACGGCGCGCTGCGCCGGCGTGCGCGGGATCGTGAAGTTGAACGGATGCGCCTGGTTGCTGAAGGTCCAGTTGCGACCGCCGTTCGGGATCACCCAGGTGCTCCCGACGCCGTTGCCGCCGAGCTGGATGCCGAACTCCTTCACGACATCCGGGTACTGCGACTTGAACGTGTCCCACGAGTCCGCTTCGAGCGTCTGCTCATCGTGCTTGCCGTCCTTCTCGCGGTCGACCTTCGCCGTCACCTTGCCGGATTCGTCGACCGAGAGATCGAGCTTCGAGGTCTGCCCGTCGGCGGAGCGCGACATCTGCATTCGCGTCGATCCGGTCACGCCGCCGCTGCCGGGCGTGAACTGGAACGCGTTGCCCGGGATCGCCGGCACCGTGAACGCCGGACCGCCCTGCTGCGACATGAACTCCTGCAGCATCTTGTCGAGCTGGCCCTGCCACTCCGCCATCTCGCGGTTCCAGCGATCGATCTCTCCGTTCCACTCGTCGGCGCTCGGATCCTGACCGGACGTGAACGGATGGAGCTTCGGCAGCGCGGGAAGCTGCGCCGAGCCGCCGTCGCCCTTGCGATGCCGCAGCTTGAGCGCGCCCTTCGGCGCCGGCGCCTCGTCCGAGTCGTCGGCGCCCTGCGCGTTGTTCGCGCTCGCGCCGTCCGTGGACTGGGCTTCCTGCTTCTTCGCGCCGGTCGCCGAGCCGGCGTCCTGTGCGAGCGCGACGGCGCCGAGCAGCGCCCCGCTCGTGATCGCGATCCACATCGACTTCGAAATCGTCGTCATGTCGGACACTCCCTTCCGGCGCGCGCGCTCACGGCCGCGCGCCGATGATCAGTTCGAACTTCTTCGTCGCTCCCGCGCGGATCACTTCGAGCAGCACGCGCTGGGAAACGGTCGTGGAACGAACGAGGGCCCCGAGGTGTTGGGCGCCGCGGATCGGAGTGCCAGCGAAGGACATCAACACGTCGTTCTTCTCGAGGCCGACCGCCGACGCGGGCGAGTCCTGGAACACGGCCTCGATGAGCACGCCGGCTTCCGATTCGAGGCGCAGGTGCGCGCGCAGGACGGGATCCTGGATGTCGACGCCGCGCACGCCGAGCCACGGACCGCCGCTCGCGCGCTGCGGGCGCGCGCGATCCAACTCGATCAACTCGTTGCCGATCCGCGTCGCGGCGGCGATCGGCATCGCGAACGCGATCCCCTGCGCGTCGACGTCGCTCTCCTCGCTCGGCCGGTAGCGCGTGAGCAGCATGCCGATCACTCGGCCTTCGGGATCCGCGACCGGACCGCCTTGATCGCCGGGGTTCATCGGCAGCGACACCTGCAGCAGGTCGTTCCACTCGAACCCGCCGCTCTCGACGCTGCGGCCGACGCCGGTGACGTGCCCGACGGAGAGGCTGCCGCCGAGTCCGTACGGATTGCCGATGCCGATCACCGCGACGCCGAGCGCCGCGCCGTCCGCCGGCGCCGCGGGGAGCGGCTCGACGTCCTTGCAGTCGAAGTGCACCACGCCGACGTTCGTGACCGAGTCGACGCCGACGAGGCGGCCGATGTAGAGCCTGCCGCCTTCGAGCTCGACGGAGATCGCGCCGCGCTGGATCTCGTCGCCGACGGTGAGGACGTCGCCGTCGTGATCAAACACGAATCCGGAGACGATCGCCTGGCTGCGCGTCGCCATCGCGCCCGGCTCGCGCTCGTCGCGCTGCTCCGGCGTGATGCGCAGCGCGACGACGGATTTCCGCACGCGGGCAGCGGACTTCACGAGATCGGCCGGCGCCGACGGCGCGGATGCGACGGGATCCTGTGCGTGGAGCGCCCCTGCGCCGACGAAGCACAACGCAACGCACGCGAGGGTTCGGAGCGTCACGGCGCGCGCCCGTTCAGAAGTCGTTCTTCCGGTACTGCACCAGGCGCACCGGCGGGAGACGCTGCGTGTGGAGCGGCTTGCCGTTCAGGTAGAGCGGACCGTTCACGATCGCGGGGTTCACTGCGCCGGGGTTCGTGCCGACCGGCGTGACGTCGCCGCCCGAACCGCTGGACGACGCGATGCCCGGCGTCGAGCGCGGGCCCGCGGCGGGCGCCGACGGATCCATCGTGAAGCGCAGGAGCGCGAACAGCGCGAAACCGGCGGCGACCGCGGTGCCGTAGCGCACCAGGCGCGACGTGAACGGCGACCACTCGCGGCCGACCGGAGCCGCGGGGCCAACTTCACCGCGCGCGATCGCCGACATCACGTCATCGACGATCCCGGACCCGAACTCTTCGGGCACGACGTCGAGCGCGGCCGGCGCGAGGCCGGCGCGGAGATCGAGCTGCTCGGCGTAAGCGCGCAGCTCGCGGTAGCACGCGAGGCACGCCTTCGCGTGATCTTCGACCGCGCGCACGACGCTCGGTTCGAGATCGCGCGACACGGCGAGGGGGATCAGCTTGCGGATTCGGGTGCAGGTCATTCTTCGGTCGCCTTCCGCTGTGCCTGGCGCTCACGTCGCTCCCAGGCCGTCTTGAAATACTTGCGCGCCATGTGGAGCCGCCAGCGAACCGTCGCGTGCGACGAGTTCACGATGCCGGCGATCTCCTTGCATGACAGGCCGTTCAGCTCGCGCAGCACCATCACGGTGCGGTAGCGCGGAGGCAGCGTGTCGAGCACGGCGCGAATGTCCTTCGAGGTCTCGCCCGCTTCCAGCGAGCGGCCCGGCGATGCGTCCTGCTGCGACGGCGCGGCGGGCTCCGCGACGTCGTCGAGCGCCACGCTGCGCACGCGCGACACGCGGCGCAGGCGATCGATCGAGAGGTTCACCACGATGCGGTACAGCCAGGTGTAGAAGTTCTGCGCGAAGTCGAAGCGCTCCAGCGAGCGGTACACGCGGAGGAACGCCTCCTGCACCACGTCGCGCGCTTCCTCGGCGTCGTTCAGGAGTCCGAACGCGACCCAGTAGGCGCGGCCCTGGTACTGGGCGACCAACGCCGCGAACGCGTCCTGGTCGCCGCCCTGCGCGGCGCGGATCCAGTCGGCGTCCTGCTTCTGCGTCGCGATGTCGCGATCGGTCGGCCCGCGCCCTTCCGGACCACGCGGCGTGATCGAAGGCGTCATGCGACCGACTCGGAATGCGAGCACGTGACCCACCGCGAACTCCCGGCGACCGGAGCTCGGGCACCTTCGCCGACCGACCCCGCGCACACTCGCGGGATCTCGCGGTTCACGCCGCGCATGCGATGATCGCCATGCAGATGGAGCGTGTGGGCCCGTGCGTTCCGATACGCGGGGCTCACTACGCGAGCGTCCGGGTGATTGTGAGAGGACGCCGCGATTCGATCACAAGGGCTCCTCGGCGGACGATGCGGCCGGCGCCTCCTTCGGCGGGGTCGCGGGAGCCGATGGAGCGTCGTGCGCCTCGGGGGCGACCGCGCTTGCGGCCTTGCCGGAGCGCGACTTGAGTTCGCGCACCGCGTTCACGAGCGCCGGGGCGTCGCCGATCCAGCGGTATCGCTCGAAGCGCGCGTCGAGGAGGCGGTCGATCGGAATTCTGCGCAAATCCTTCAAGTGCCGGAGGATTCGGTCGCGAAGAGCCATCGCGGTCCGGAACGGGTCGCGGTGCGCGCCGCCGAGCGGCTCGGGGATCACCTCGTCGACCAGGCCGAGGCCCTGGAGGTCGCGCGAGGTCAGCTTCAGCGCCTTCGCCGCGTCCTCGGCCTTCTCGCCGTCCTTCCAGAGGATCGCCGCGCAGCCTTCCGGAGAGATCACCGAGTAATAGGAGTTCTCGAGCATCAGCAGCCGGTCGCAGACGCCGATTCCGAGCGCGCCGCCGCTGCCGCCTTCGCCGATCACGCAGGCGATCACCGGCACGGGGAGCCGCGACATCTCGAGGATGTTCTGCGCGATCGCCGCCGCCTGCCCGCGCTCCTCCGCGCCGATGCCCGGGTAGGCGCCGGGCGTGTTGATCATCGTCACGATCGGCACGCCGAACTTCGCGGCGAGGTGCATCTTCGCGAGCGCCTTGCGATACCCCTCGGGATGCGCGCAGCCCCAGTTCGTGGCCAGGCGCTCCTCGGTCGTCTTGCCCTTCCGGTGAGCGATCAGCATCACGCGCTCGTCGCCGAGGCGCGCGAGCGCCGTCAGGATCGCGCGGTCGTCGGCGTACAGTCGATCGCCGAACAGCTCGACGACGTCCTCGAAGATCAGCTGCACGTAGTCGGTCGTGAGCGGGCGCAGCGGATGGCGCGCGAGCCGCACCATCTGCCAGGGCGTCAGCGATCCGTGGATCTGCTTCAGGAGCTTGTCGCGCAGCTCGCGCAGCGGCCGGATCTCGTTGGTGAGATCCATGTGCGTCGATTCGGCGAGTTCATCGAGGTCGGCGATCTTCTGCTCGAGTTCGACGATCGGTCGCTCGAAGTCGAGGGCCGAAGCGAGCGGATCGGGTTTGCGCGCTGCCATCCGGGGATCTCTCACGGACCAGGAAACGGTCGGCCAGGATAACGCCCCGCCGGCATCGGGTCACGCCGGGTCACCGCCGGTCGCGCCGGGTCCACGCGGACCGCGCGCGGCGGCGTTGCACGGGACCGGCCGCGTCCGTACCATCGCCCCATGATTCAGCCTGCATCGGGAGCCGGGGCTCCCGAACCGTCGCGCGCGACGAGCATCGACGCGGAGCTCTGGCAAGTCGAAGTGAGGGTCCGCGCCGACCTGAACGATTCCCGCGGCAACGCCGCGCTCCACGAGCTGAAGGCCGCCGACCCCGCACTCGCGGCCTCGATCCGATCGGTGCGCAGCGTGCGCGGCTTCGCCATCGCGTTGCCGCGCGGCACCGGCCGCCCCACCGTCGAGATGCTCGCGCGCGAAGTGCTGTCCGACGCCGTCTCCGACGGTTTCGACGTGCGCGCGCTCGAGCCGAGCGCGTCGCCCGCCGCGCTCCCCGCGGGCTTCGATCATCGAATCGTCGTCGCGAAGAAGCCGGGCGTCATGGATCCGGGCGCCGACGGCGTGATCCGCGTTCTGAAGGCCGCCGGAAC
>CAZBOK010000220.1:0-4943 GCA_964493525.1 uncultured Phycisphaeraceae bacterium
AGCCCCACGTCCCGGGCGCGGGCCGCAGGAACCCCGAGCCGAAGCCCGACGCGATCCACAGCGCGATGCGATCGCCGGGCGAGCGCGGCGCCGGAGCGTCGGCGGTCACCGGCGCTCCCGGACGATGCGCGTCGCCTTCGAGACGTAGTCGAGCGCCGACCAGATCGTGAGCGCGATCGTCAGCCACACGATGACGCGCGCGAGCCAGAGCATCCCGTCGACGGCCCACTCGACGTTCGGCACCGCGCGCTCCGCGATGCGGTAGAGCAGCACCCCCGGCACCGCGATGCACTGCAGGATCATCTTCAACTTGCCGGACCAGTCGGCGGGGAACCGCACGCCGAGCGACTCGATGTACCCGCGCAGCCCGGTCACGATGAACTCGCGCGCGACGATCGCGACGACCATCCACGGTGCGAGCACCGGCCGCGCCCACGACGCGGCGGCCAGGAAGATCAGCGAGCCGCACACGAGGATCTTGTCGACGGCCGGGTCGGCCATGCGGCCGAAGTCGGACGTGAGGTGCAGCTTGCGGGCGTAGTACCCGTCGAGCGCGTCGGTCGCGGCGACGACGATGAAGAGGAGGAACGAGCCGACGAGCAGCGGGAGATCGCGTCCGCCGCCCTGCTCCGCGAACGCGAGCAGCACGAACAGCACGAGCGCGAGCACGAGCCGCCCGAGGGTGATCCGATTCGGCAGCGTCACGCCGGAAGCTTAGCGAAGCGGCGAAGGAACGATTCGCGGCGATCGGAACTGCGCCGCCGGCTGTCACCGCTCCGCGGCAACCCCCACGACCTTCGCGTCGAGGTCGTAGCCGTCGAGTCCGGTCACCGTGACGTCGACGATCGAGCCCGCGGTCAACCCTTCGCCCTTCACGCGCACCTTGCTGTCGATCTGCGGCGCGTCGCCCTCGGTCCGCGCGATCGCGCCGTCTCGGGTGACGGTGTCGATCAGGACCGGCAGCGTCTGCCCGACCAGCGCCTTGTGGCGCGCCCGCATCACGCGGCGCTGCAGGAGCATCACCTTGCGGCGGCGCTCGGCCGCGGCGCGCGCCGGCACCCGGCCGGCGAGCTCGAACGCGGACGTGCCTTCCTCGCGCGAGTAGGTGAAGCAGCCGAGCCGATCGAACTTCGCGCGGCCCAGGAACTGGTAGAGGTTCTCGAAGCGCTTCTCGGTCTCGCCGGGGAACCCGACCACGATCGTGGTGCGGATCGCGATGCCCGGGACGCGCGCGCGCAGCGACTCGATCAGCGACTCGATCTTCTCCGGCGGCGTGCCGCGCTTCATGCGCTTCAGCACCTCGCCGTCGAAGTGCTGCACCGGGACGTCGACGTACGGGACCACCTTGTCGTTGCTCGCGATCTCGTCGACGAGCGACGGCCGGAACGACGCGGGGTGCGCGTAGAGCAGGCGGATCCAGCGGATGCCGTCGACTTCGGACAGCGCGCGCAGCAGAGGGGCGATCCCCTCGCCGTAGCGCATGCCGAGGTCGGAGCCGAACGCCGTGGTCTCCTCGCCGACGAGGTTCAGCTCGACGACGCCCTGCGCGGCGAGACCGCGCGCCTCCTCGACCAGCACCTCGATCGGCTTCGACTTCTGCTTGCCGCGAATCAGCGGGATCGCGCAGAACGCGCACTTGCGGTCGCAACCCTCCGACACGCGGAGATACGCCGTGTGCGGCAGCGTGAGGCGCGCGCGATCGAGGTCGACCGTCGCGGTCTTGGCGCCGCCGCCGCCCAGAAATGGCTCGGCGGGAGCGAACGGTTCGAGCGCATCGCTCGTCGCGGGCGAGCTGCGGTCGTGCCGCTCGCGGATGCGGCGGAAGACCTCCGGCGCGTCGGTGTAGTCGGAGATGTCGAGGAAGGCGTCGACGTCCGGCAGCTCGCGCATCAGCTCGCCGGAATAGCGCCGCACCATGCAGCCGGCGACGACCACGCCCTTCACCTGGCCGCGGTTCTTCAGCTCGAGCATCTCGCAGATGGTGTCGATCGACTCCGCGCGCGCCTCGGCGATGAAGCCACACGTGTTCACGACGACGACGTCGGCGCCGTCCGGCTCGGACTGCAGTTCGAACGGACCGTCGGCGAGCTTGCCGACCATGACCTCGGAATCGATGAGGTTCTTGGGGCAGCCGAGCGAGATCAACGAGACGCGCAATCGGGAGTCGGGCACGTGAGAAGGGTACCATCCGCGCTCCGCTGCGACGGTACGGACGGCGATGGAGTTTCGCGTGGACATCGACCCAGCACGCATGCAGGCGCTTCAAGAGCGCCTGTTCGGTGACTTCAGCGCGGCGGTCACGGTGCCGCTCTGCCTGCTCGGCGAACGACTCGGCCTGTACCGCGCGCTCGCGGAGCGCGGGCCGCTCACGCCCGCGGAGCTCGCATCGCAGACGAACACCGCCGAGCGCTACGCGCGCGAATGGCTGCAAAACCAGGCCGCGGCCGGCTTCGTGAACTACTCGAAGGATGACGGCCGCTACTGCTTGCCTGCGGAGTCGGTCGCCGCACTCGTCGATGAATCGAGCCCGCACTTCATGTTCGGCGCGTTCGACATCGTCGGCGGGATGTTCACCGATCTCGCGAAGCTCGAACGCGCGTTCCGCTCGGGAGAAGGCGTCGCGTGGGGTGATCACGATCCCGCGCTGTTCCGCGGCACCGAGCGGTTCTTCCGTCCCGCCTACCAGCAGTACCTCGTGAAGCAGTGGATCCCCGCGCTCTCGCGCCACGTCGGGGAGCAGCTCACCGCGGGCGGCCGCATCGCGGACGTCGGCTGCGGGCACGGCGCGTCTTCGATCCTCCTGGCGCAGGCGTTCCCGAACTCGACGGTCGTCGCGTTCGATCCCCACGCACCGTCGATCGAGCGCGCGCGCGCGGCGGCCGCGGCGGCCGGCGCCCCGGCGAATCTGAAGTTCGAGTCGGCGGGCGCCGCCGACTTCCGCGGCCGCGAGTTCGATCTCGTCCTCACGCTCGACTGCTTGCACGACATGGGCGACCCGCTCGGCGCCGCGCGGCACATCCTCCTCGCGCTGCGCGACAACGGGAGCTGGATGATCGTCGAGCCGTTCGCCGGAGATCGGCCGGAAGAGAACCACACGCCGGTCGGGCGCGCGTTCTACGCCGCGTCGACGATGATCTGCGTGCCCGCTTCGCTCGCGTCGAACGGCCCCGCGCTCGGCGCCCAGGCCGGCGAAGCGCGGCTGCGCGAGATCGTCACGGACGCCGGGTTCTCGCGCTTCCAGCGCGTCGCCGAGACGCCGTTCCACCTGGTGTTCGAAGCGCGCCGCTGACCGCCGATTTTCCGCGTCGCCGCCGCCGGCGCGATCCGCGGACGTCTCTCCGTCGTGGGGAGCGAGTCCGAGTTCACCGGCCGCGTCGACCTCCCGTGAGTCCTACCACGCGAGCCAGAGGCCGAGCGCGGCGAGGAAACCGGCGATCGATCCGAGGCCGAGCTTGCGGCCGAGGCCCGCACGCGGATCGGACCACAGGAGCAGGACGCCGCCGGCCGCGAGCAGGCAGAGCGCCCCGTGCTGGCCGAGACGGCCGCGCGCGATCAGCCCGTCGGCGAGCGGGATCCCGAGCACGAACGCGGCGGCGCGCAGCGGCGCGCCGGAGAGCGCGCGGCGCTCCGACGGCGGCAGATGGCGCACGAGCTTCCGGCCCATCGGGAGGCCGGCGTAGAACCGGGCGATCGTCGCGAGGCCGACGCCGATGAGGAGCGACGGAGCGCCGAGCAGCGCGACGCCGAGGCGCGCTTCGTCCGCGAGGCCCGACTCGTCGGTCACGCCGACGCGCGCGAGGAACGCCGTGCGCTCCGGGCCGGACGCGATGTCGCCGACGTAGAACACTTCGAAGCCGTACGCCGCGACCGCGAACAACGCGCCCGCGCCGAGCAGGAACGCCGCGCGGCGCGACCGCGGGTTCTTCACGGGAAGGACCCACGCTCCGATCGCGAGGATCGCGAGCGGCCACGAGAAGAACGCGGCCTGCGCGCGCGGATCGATGAAGGAGACGTTCGAGCGGACGGCGGCCGAGCGGTACAGCGCGAACAACCCCATCCCCACCAGCAGCGTGCCGAGCAGGCTCGCCAAGCCGACGCGCGGCGATTCGCGCTCGGGCGCCGGCATGTCGGCCGCGCGCGCGCCGGACGCGAGCGCGAGCACGAGGAGCGGCAGCGTCGCGATCGCGAGCGCGCCGGCCGCGGGGACGTGCGGCGCGATCAGGAAGTTCGTCATCGCGTATCCGCAGGCACCGCCGCTGACGCACGCGGCCGCGAGATGCAGGCGCTTCACCTTCTGCACGCCGACGTAGAGCAGGAACGGCGTGACGCACCGCCCGAGGCCGAACATCATCACGCAGCTCGCGAGCAGCGTGACGACGGCGGGGACCGCGGACCCGATCGCCAGGCACAGTGCAACGAGCACGACCCCCGCGGCCGCGAGCAGCGCGGCCGTTCGGGAAACCGCGCGGTGTCGATCCGCGCCGGAATCGGGCGCGCCGATCGGCAGCGCGACGCCGAGCGCGAGCAACAACGTGGAGACGTCGAACTGCACGGCGACGGCGTCCCCGACGATCACTCGGGCCGCGACGATCGCGAAGCCGAGGAAGAACGCGAACCAGAAGAGCGGCATGGCGCGAGAACTTAGCGGCCGGCCGCGAGAACCGAAGCGCGCGTCACGCCGGGCGGCGTTCAGTGCCGGCGCCGCGCGTGATCGCGATCACCTCGCTCTCCTCGAGCACGAGGGCGCGATGCCAGACGCCGGACGGGATGATGCACGTCGCGCGCTGCCGCAGCGGGATCACCCGCGCGCCGCCTGGCTCCTCGAGGACGACGTCGATCGATCCGGAGAGCAGGCAGATGACCTCGTCGCCCGCGGGATGCATCTCCCAGTGCGGCGGCGATCGCTCGAGGCGGATCCCCGCCATCATGCGCCCGGTGTGCAG
>CAZBOK010000220.1:5043-7785 GCA_964493525.1 uncultured Phycisphaeraceae bacterium
TCGGGCAGCGCACCCTGGTCCGCGGCGATCACGGGACAACCGGCGACCATCGCTTCGAGCGGGACGATCCCGAACCCTTCGTGCAGCGACGGGATCACCAGGCACGCGGCCGCCGAAAGGAGGCGTGTGCGGTCGGGATCGTCGACGGCGCCCGTCACGATCACGCGGCCGGGCGCGAGCGCGCGCAGCGAGTCGGCGAGGCGCTCGCGATCCGCGCCGGCGAGCACGAGGCCGACGTCCGCATCGCGCAGGTCGCGGACCGCCGCCGCGAGCACGCCGAGGTTCTTGCGCCGCTCGAGATGCCCGAGCGCGAGCACGAAGCGCGACGGCAGCCGCAGCCGCGCGCGCATCGCGGCGATCTCCGCCGCGTCGGTCACGCGCGTGACACTCGGGTCCGCGGCGTTCGGCACGACGGAGACGCGCTCCGGGCGAGCGCCGGCGCGATCGATCAACGCGCCGCGCGTGAACTCGGACACCGCGAGCACGCGCGTGACGCGCTCGAGCGCGCGCGGCAACGCGAAGCGCGCGTACCACCGGCGCGCGGACCACGGCGGCGCCGGCGGATAGAGATCGCGGAGATCGTGGATCGTCACGAGCAGCGGGCGGCCGGGGTCGGGCGGCACCGGCAGCGTCTCGGCCTGGAAGGCGTCGGCACGCACGTGATCGAGTCGATCGCGCAGCGACCGCGCGGGCTCGACCAGCCGCGCGAGCGGCGGCGGCGGCGGCGCGACGGCGACGCACTCGATCGCGGAGGGCGCGAGCTGCGCGGCGAGCCCCGAGTCCGCGCGCGCGAGGACGACGATCTCGTGGCGGCGGTCGAGCGCGGCGTACGCGTGCATGAGGTTCACGAGCCGCGTCCGCGTGCCCGAACGCTCCGGCCCGATCGCGGCGCCGTCGATCGCGATGCGCATCGTGCGCGTCAGGCGCCCGCGGCCGCGGCGCGCGGCGGCAACTCCGGCGACGACGGGGGCGCCGGAGCGGCGAGCTCGCGGTAGAGGTCGAGGTAGCGGCGCGCGGTCGCCTCCCACGCGAACTTCCGCGCGTGCACGAGGCCCTTCGTGCGCAACGACGCGCACAGCTCGTCGTCGCGCAGGATGCGGAGGATCGCGTCGCCGAGGCGCGCCGGTTGATCCGGTGCGAACGTCAGCGCCGCGGCGCCCACCACTTCCGGGATCGCGCCGCCGGTCGAGCACACGACCGGAGTCCCGCACGCCATCGCTTCGAGCGGCGGCAGGCCGAACCCCTCGAACAGCGACGGGTACACGAGCGCGCGCGCGTGGTGGTAGAGGACGTTCAGGTCGCCGTCGGTCACGTAGCCGGTGAGGAAGACGCGGTTCTGCAGCGCTTTCGACTTCAGCAGCCGGTCGAACTCCGGCCACGTCGGCATCCGCACTCCCGCGAGCACGAGCACGCAGCGGCTCCGCTCCGGCTCGGGCAGCTCCGAGAACACCTGCAGCAGCAGGCGCAGGTTCTTCTTGCGGCGCAGCGTGCCCACGAACAGGAGGTACGGGCGGTCGGGGATGCGGAAGCGCGCGAGGAACTCGCCGCGCGGCGGCGCCGACTCGGCGGGGTGGAAGCGTCCGTCGACGCCGTTCGGGACGACGACGACCTTGTCGGCCGCGTTCGGATACAGCGACAGGATGTTCTCGCGCGTGCGCTCCGACACGGCGACGATGCGCGACGCGTAGCGCACGTTCAGGAACAGCCAGACGCGGTGACCGCGTTGGATCCGTCCGCCTTCGCTGCGCCCGAGCGCGGTCGCGTTGCGCTCGACCCACGGCAGCTCGTGGACCGTCGCGATCTTCTTCGCCTTGCCGAGGATCGGCGTCGCGGAGACCGGCGAGTGGAAGACGTCGACCTTCTGCTTGTCGAGCAGGGACGCCACGAACCGCTCGCGCCACAGGTAGCTCACGCTGTCGCCGACGACGGGGAGCAGCCGCCACTTCGACGGCATCTCGAAGCCGAGATCGACGCGCTTGCGGCTGACCAGGAGGTACTCGTTCTCGGTGTCGATGCTCGCGAGCGCTTTCAGCAGGTCGCGCTGCACGCGCTCGACGCCCGTGACGTAGGGCGTCTCCTGGATCGAGACATCGACGGCGATCTTCACCGGGCGTGAGGGTAGGGCATGCCGCCTGAAAAGCGATCCACCGACGTCGCTCGACAGGCTCGTCTTCCCAGCACCGGTCGTGCTGCCTACACTTCGCGCCCTAGCGACGAAGCAGGATGAGACCCACTCGGGGGAGAGCGTCGTCGCGTCTCCGAACATGACGGCCGACCCCGCGACGAATCCTGACGCCCGATACCCTGTGCGAAAGCGCAAGCGCGGTGCAGCCGATGCAGGCGCCACGCCCGCGCGCGCCGCCTCGATTGCCGACCTCGTGCGTGAGCTGTGGCAGGCGGCAGTGAAGTTGCGCCGCTCGATCGACCCGCCCGACTACAAGCGCTACGTCCTCCCGATCATCTTCCTCCGCTTCCTCTCGTTGCGCTTCGACCGCCGGCGCGAAGAGCTCGAGAAGCTGATCCGCGACCCGACCAGCGATCACTTCGGGGACAAGAAGACGCTCGACGATCCTGATGAGTACCGAAGCGCGGGCGCCTTCGTCCTGCCGGAAGCGGCGCGCTGGTCCTCGATCATCGAGCTCGCAGCACGCGACGACGTGAAGGTGAGGCTCGACGGAGTGCTCGAACTGCTCGAGCGCGCCTACCCCGACCAGCTCCGTGGCCTCCTCCCACCGATCTATG
>CAZBOK010000221.1:0-7746 GCA_964493525.1 uncultured Phycisphaeraceae bacterium
GTCGCCGTCGTTGTCGATCCGGTTCACGAAGCGGTGTTCGTGCATCGCGCGAACGCGCCGGTCGAGATCCTCGCGACCGGCGACACCCTCCGCGCCGAGGACGTGCTGCCGGGGTTCGCGCTGGCGTTGACGGATCTCTTCGCCGCCTGACGACGAGCGACTTCACTCCGGTCGCGCTCGCGAACCCCGGCGTTGCAGTCGGACCGCTTGCGGAGCGCACACACGCGGTGGCCGGGGGGCGGCGCGCTCGGCGGCTACGCGAGCCCGGCGTTGCGCAGCACGACCCCGAGATCGTGCTCGGCCGAGCGCGGCTTCCTCGAGAGCAACGCGTTCGCGGCATCGTCATCGAGGAAATGTTCTCGCGTCGGATCCCAGCGCAGCCTGCGGCCGAGCTTCATCGCCACCCACGACACGAAGCAGGCCTCGAGGCTGCGCGCCGCCTGATCGACCGGCGCGACCGGGTCGTGGCCGTCGCGGATCGCCTCGAGCCAGTTCCGATAGTGGTTCCGGCTCGGCGGCAGGCGCGTCGCGTCCTTCGCGTGTTCGGCGAGCGGCGCAAGAAGACTCGGGTCACTCGCGCGCAGTGCGTTGCCGAGAGCGGACGCGGACGCCGCCGGAGTGTTCGGGTCGCTCGCGGTCGCCGGGGTCGCATCGCGCGTGCAGAAGATCGCGCCCTCGTCGCCCTCGAACCGGATGCCGACCTCGAACTGGTCGTCGAGCACGACGCGGACGCCGCCGGGATACTCGAGCTCGACGTGATAGGTGCGGTGCACGGTCCAGAGATCGTCGTGCAGGAATTCGGCGCGCGCCTCGACGGCGCGCGGGCCGCCGAGCTCGGCGCCGAGCGCCCACTGCGCGATGTCGACGTGATGCGCGCCCCAGTTCGTGATCATGCCGAGCCCGAAGTCCTCGGTCGTGATCCACCCCGGCCGTCCGTCGAGGCTGTTCTGCGGATGCACGCGCCGCTCCATGTAAGGCTGCTCGGGCGCGGCGCCGAGCCAGCGCTCGTAGTCGAGGTTTTCCGGCACGGGCATCGGCGCGGGCCGAGCGCCGCTCGGCTTGTCGGCGCCGAGCCCGATGCGCACCGTCTGCACGCGCCCGATGCGGCCGTTCTTCACGAGTTCGGCCGCGATCCGGAACGCGCCCCAGGGCTCGTCCGAGCGTTGCTGCGAGCCGGTCTGCAGGACGACGCCCGTCGCGCGGACTACGCGGCGCAGCGCGATCGCCTCCGCGACGTCGTAGGCGAGGGGCTTCTGCACGTAGAGGTGCTTGCCGGCGAGCGCCGCATCGACCGCGACGCGCGCGTGCCAGTGATCGGGCGTGCTGACGACGACCGCGTCCACGTCGTCCTGCTCGAGGAGCTCGCGATAGTCGTGGAAAGCACGCACGACGACGCCCGACTCGCCGCGCTTGCGATAGAAGCCCTCGGCGAGCGTGCGACCGGCGTCGAGGCGCTTCGAATCGAGGTCGCACACGGCGACGACGCGCGCGAGCGGCTGCTCGAGCACCGCACCCATGTCGGCGCGTCCCATCCGTCCGCAGCCGATCTGCGCGATCTGGATCCGGCCGTTCGGACGCGACCGCGCGGGCGCGCGGACCGAGCGGCACGAGAGGCTCGGCAGAACGAGCAGCGCCGCGCCGCCGCGCGCCGCCGTTCGGAGGAAGTCCCGTCGGGTGCGGAGGCGCGGGTTCACGGGTCTCACGGGTCGGGCAGCCTCCGGATCCGGACGTTTTTGAACGAGACCGGGTCTCCGTGGTCCTGCAGGAGGACGTGGCCGTCCCGCCATTCGCCGAAGCCGGAGATGTCCTTGTACTTGCTGCGCGCGACGAGCGCGCGGAAGTCGTCCGAGCCGCGCTCGTACTCGAGCACCTTCGCGTCGTTCAACCAGTGCTCGACGTGCGCGCCGCGCGCGACGATGCGCGCCGTGTTCCATTCGCCGATCGCGCGGTTCGGCTTGTCCGCGGCGGCCGGGATCAGGTCGTAGAGCGACGCGAGCGTGCGGTTGCCGTCGCGCCCGAGCTTCGCGTCGGGGTGGCGCTCGTCGTCGAGCAGCTGGAACTCGCAGCCGATCGCCGAGCCCGTCGCCGCCGGCTTGCCCGAGGCGTCGATCGGGTGAAGATCCGGCTGGACGAAGTACTTGATGCCGCTGTTCGCGCCGGGAGTGAGGCGGAAGTCGACCGTGAGCTCGAAGCTCGAGAAGCGCTCGCGCGTGAGGAGGTCGCCGCCGCCCGCGGACTCGCCGCCGCCGGCGCCGACGACCGAGAGCACGCCGCCTTCGACCGTCCAGCCCTTCGCGGGAAAGGCGTCGCCGCGCGCGCTGCGCCAGGCGCGGACGTCGGCATTGTCGAAGAGCGCATGCCATTCGCCGAACTCACGCACGCGGATCTTCCGGAACCGGACTTCGCGCCCGGCTTTCGATGCGTCATTGCCGATGCCGTGGACCTGCAGCGCGATGATCCCGCTCGGCGTCAGTCGATCGACGATGCGCGCGCGCGCTTCGCCGTTGAGCCAGGTGCGGATCTCCGGCCCGAGCGCGACGACGCGCAGCGAGTTCCATTCGCCCGGTCGTGCGAGCGCCTTGCCCCGCTCCGTGAACGCCGCGCCCGCCGCGGCCTTCTCGTCGCCGCTCGGGCACAGCCAACCGCGCCGCGCCTCGTCGTAGAGCCCGCCTTCCCACCAGCGTCCGCGCGCGGGATCCATGTCGATCTCGACCTGGTATCCGTGCACGCGGTCCGGCTCGAGCGCGAGCGACTTGCCGTCGACGACGAGCGTGCGCGCGTCGGGGAAGACTTCGCTGCGCACCTGCACGCCGGAGTTGAGCGCGGGGTCGACGAGGTACTCGAGTTCGAGCTCGAAGTCGGCGAACGCACGCTGCGTGCAGAGGAAGGTGTTCCCGGAGCCGACGACGGTCGTGCCGACGATCGCATCGCCGTCGACGCGGAACTGCGCGGTGCCGCTGTGGACTGACCAGCCGGAGAGATCGTGGCGGTTGAAGAGGTCGCGCCACTCGTCCGATGGTGCGAGTAGGAGGGCGGCGATGAGCGCAGGCGCGAGGAGCATGGGGGGATCGTACTCAGAGGACGATCGCGCTCGTCGAGGCTGATGAGTGCGGCCCGCCTCGTGGCGAACTTGGCGGCCGCGGGTTGCGCGAATAGGGTTCGCGCCGCGCGTGGATGATTCGGTCGCCCGCGTGGGCGGAGACACGAGTGGAAAGCGGAATCGACTCGATCGCGGCCATTCGACGCGGCGGTGTGGGCTTACTACCGCTGCCAGGGTTGACCCGCTACGTTGACCCGGCGAACGAGCGTTAGACGGGAGTTACCTGAGCATCGTCGCCACCGCGGTCTGCATTTGCGCCACCGTCTCCTGCAGTGTTCCGCGAGCGTCGCCACAGCGCGACGACACCCCCGAGAACCGCCGCGTGGCAGCTGAGGCGTATCTTCGGGCCGTCCCGCCTGAGGACCTGATGCGCGACGCCGCCAACAAGGTGGCGGAAACGCTGCCCGAATCCCAGCGCGCGGCGTTCGTTCGCGCGATGACTCAAGAGCTGGATATGAGCCGGATCACCGTCGCCATGACGAACAGTCTGGTGAAGTGGTACACCGTCGACGAGCTTGACGCATTGACACGATTCTATGGCTCGGCGGAGGGGAAGTCTGCGATGACGACATTTGCGTCATACATGGCGCATCTCACGCCGGTCATCCAGGCTGAAGTCGAGAAGGCAATTGCTAAAGCAGCGGAGTCCGGTGGGTGAGCGGCCGCTCACGGGTCGAGCTACCTCACGCTCTCGCCGCGAGGTCCCCGAACGCGGCCCGGGAATGGGCGTGGCAATGGGCGTTCCCGGCGACGGGATTCTATGTCGACGCAGCGACCGGACAGCGCCGCCGGCACCATTTCCACGAGACCGTCGTCCAGCGCCCAGTGCGCGATTCAGTGATTGCAACCGACATCCCAAAGCGCGCAAGCTGTCACACGTTCCTTCACTCTTTCGCGACGCATCGGCTCGAGGATGGGCACGATATCCGGACAGTGCAGCAGCTCCTCGGACACAAGGACGTCACAACAATACAATGATCGACACGCATGTCCTGAACCGCGGGCCTGCGGGCGTGAAGAACCCGGCGGACCGATTGCTGGGGGATGCGTGATGCGGGAAAGCTCCGTTCGCGTCGCTGATGAGAGGACACGCCGATTGGGCAGGTCTGTCGAACACGGTGGGCAGGACGCAGCGAAGGGAGGAATGGCGCAATGGGCGTGAGGTTACGGCGGACAGTGGGGGCGGCGCCCGGGTGTTAGATACGCGGAAATCGCAGTGTCGTGTGGATTGGGCGGAACTGTCGAATGGAAGTTGGACAGACAGGAGGAGGCACGTGGGCATCAACGTTCGGACGGAGACGGAACGTGGAGAGAAGTTGTCGGAGTGGGAGGATCCTCGAGATCGTACTAAGGCACTCCTGCCTGCCTTCTCGGACTCGAGCTCCTACTGCCTCCGCTTTGTCGATCGGTTCGGTGACGCCGTGTTCAACCAACTGCAGATTCCCATGCTCGTCAGTGAAATCCGACGTCAACTAAAGCGCATCGAGGATCCCTCGACGCGGAACCACGGTGAGGCCATTCTGCGGCTGGTCGAGAGCGTCGAGGGTAAGGTTCACATCTATGTTCGATTTCTGGGAGACTGACCAGGTGCTGTCCCACAAGGCGTTGCAGCGGATGATCGCCCTTCCTTGCTTCGCTCGGGCCGGCGCTCACCGCTGAACGCCAGGTCGTTAGGCGCGCACACGCAGTGCAGCGGTCCTCGAGACGAAAGCAGACATGAACAGCGAAGAACAACAATTCCTCAACGACCTCGGCAAGAAGCTCTGGACCGCGGCCAATAAGCTGCTGCCCATGCTCGACGCCGCGGTCTACAAGCATGTAGTGCACATGTGGCACAGCTCGCGCGTCGAGAAGCGGTGCGTGCGCCACGCGTCGATGAACCTCGTCCGATCTTCCACGTGTGATCTCGTCCACGGCATCGGCATTACCTCCTGCCGATCAGCCTGAAGTGTCACCCATGTGCCCGGACACTGTGTCACCCATGTGCCCGGTCTAGACAGTTCGACGGCTGAGATCGGCGCCGTCGCCGAACTGACGCCGCAATGATGGTGGGCGAATGCGGGCGAACGGCGCGCGGCGGAATTTCCGGACCCTGCGGGGTCACTTGGACCCGTCAGGTTCGACGTATCTACACATCGCAACGATCTCACGAGTGCCGATCGCATTTCCGTCTGACATCACGCACCAATAGACTCCGAATAACGGATCCACATCCTCAGGACGGCGCTTCGACGTATCCCTCGTTGCCAAGACCATCCTATCGTCATCTAATGCCCCGGCCGCCGCGCCGTCGCGAGCAAACACGTCATAGATCTCACAATGAAATGTATCCACGCGTAACAAACGACGATTCTCCCGCCGGACATGCTGCTCGATATCCCGTATTCGGCACAACGCAACCACGACATTCTCGTTCTGAAGAAATACCTTGAGCTCCTCCGGAAGAGGCGCGGTCACTCTATCGTACTTCATGAACGCGCGATCGCTAAGGTCGACCCCCGCGACCGCATACTCGATGGTCGTTGGTGGATTCCCATACCCTTGATTCTTGATGACAAACCAATATGTGGTGTCCCTGCGAATAGCTCCCAATTGACCGCAGGCCGGATGGAATCGCGGAACGAGAATTATTTGAGCGGACTGACCCTCCGGCACTCCATTCAGGTCACCGTTCTTCCAGGATGTCTTCAAGCACTCGACGCGCACCACCTCCGCCGGCACCTTATTCATATTCACCGAGCTGCGCCACACGTCGCGAACCAGGCCAAGAAACAACTCGTGGTCCGGACGATCGCGATAAGATTCCAACGTGTGCGGCGGTGTCGCGTCGGAAACCGACACCGATTGAGATCCAGCGTTGCTGCCTTCGCGTGTCTGCGGATGTGAATCGACAATCAGCACGAAACACGTCAGGGCGCACGCGATTGCGCGTCCGATCGAGCGCGTGCGGCCCGCTAGGGTTCGACTTGTGCTCATAGTGATCTCCACACTTGTGAGTGTCGTTCATTGGATCGTCTGCAGGCCTGTAATGCACGCGAAATGATTTCCGGTCAGACGCTCGGGCATCTCACGCCGCCTCGGGTCCACTCGATCGAACCGCGTCGCACCAGCACGCTCAGTGCGGCGTTCCGCTCGGCCTTGGGCCGGCCGCGCGCCCGCATACAGCGTCGCCTCGCCCCTTCCTGCGCGGCGCACACGTCCTTCCACAGGGCCTCGCGCTGCGCCGGAGTGTAGCGCAGCCGGCCGCAGGCGTCACGACTCATGAACCCGGCGCGTCGAGCCGCCCGGGGTCACCGACCGGGTCGACCAGGGCTTCGCGCGCTAGGCGGTGCGCAACCTGATCGATGACGGGGGCGACTCGATGAAGGGCGTAACGCACCTGATCATCGACCTTGACGGGAAGTACACGCCGGCGTTCAAAGACATCGTGCCCCACGCCAACGTGAAGGTCGTCCTGACGCCCCCGAGAGCCCCGCGGTGCAACGTGTTCGCAGAGCGCTTCGTCAAGACGCTCCAGACCTCCGTCCTCGACTGCATGATCTTCTTCGGCGAGTCGTCGCTGCGGAGGGCCGTGGGGGAGTTCATCCGCCACCACGACCCGCAGGAGCGAAACCACCAGGGAATCGGCAACAAGATCCCGGCGCCAGGACCGGAGGTCGGTCGCAAGCACGGAGTCATGCGGCGACGCGACCGGCTCGGGGGAATGCTCCGGTACTACTACCGAGAAGCCGTATGAACACCGACGAACCGCTTTGAGTCGGCGCACGTCGTGGCGACGCAAGCTGACAGCGGGGCGGATCGTCGCGACTGAATTGTTGGACCCCACACCTGCACGGTAGTCGGCCACTTCTCATCACATCCCCGCACCCCGCACCCTGCGCGCGCCCTGCACTCTGCGCCTGCGCGATCAATCTCTCTCTTGCTCTTGCGCGCGTGCGAGGCGAACCGCGTGCGCAACTTGAGCGACGGCAGCCGCCTGTCCCTCCATACCGATGGAGTTGTTATTCGTGATAGCCCACACGTGACATACCGCAGCGGGCACCGTCATGCCAACCTGCTCAAACACTCGTAACGCACTTGCATCTCCGCAGGCTACGGATCTGGTCTAATTGCTGGGAGAAGCACATCAGCTAGCAAGTGAAGCAACAAGCCCACAATGCACGGTATGCAACAACCAGAAAGTGGTTCCTCACCGCATACGAGGCTGACAAAATCATAATGAGATGATCCAGATATGAGTTGTCCGTTCAGGGTGCAGCAATGGGTGTAGTTCACACGAAATGATTGCCGGTTACGCACTCCGGACTCGCACCCCGCCTCGATACCGTTCGATCATCCCATACACGTCCAGCACTGCCAATGCGGCCTCCCGTTCTGCCCGCGGCCGGTCACGCGGTTACGCACACGCGGCGCGCGCGCGCTCCACGGAGGCGCGGACGTCTTTCCACAGCCGCTCGCGGAGTGCCGGACTGTATCGCACCCGGCCGATCGCGTCACGCTGAGCCGCGGCGATGCCGCCGTGCTTCGCCCGCAGCCGGGCGTGGTCGAGCACGGCCGTCGCGGCGTCGAAGCGACCGCGTGCCTCCTCGACCGACGCGAGCGGCGTGCACGCTCGCAGCCCCGACACGCTGCGCTGGTCCTTCCAC
>CAZBOK010000222.1:0-7721 GCA_964493525.1 uncultured Phycisphaeraceae bacterium
GCCTTCGGTGTTGCCCCGGATGACCAGCCGACCGTCGACCACCGACGCGCTGGCGCCGGTGACCTGCGCGTTGAACACCGCGGCGACTTCGGCCGCCGTCGCGTTCGAGATGTCCGCGAACGAGCCGGAGTTGAACGTGACCGTCTGCGGAGCGCCGCCGTTCACGGCGACGGTGAGCGACGAGCCGTTCGTGAGCGCGAGCGGGAACGCCTTCGATCCGATCGCGACGGCGTGCGAGTCGCCGAACGTGCCGCCTTCGACGGGATCGCCATCGATGCGGCGCGAGAAGTCGAATCGATATCCGCTGAACGCGTCGATGCGGAGCCGGCCGCCCTCGAACGACGCGGTGAGCCCGGGGATCTGGCGGATGCGGTCGACGACCTGCGCGGCCGACGTCGTCCGTGGATCGATCGTGATGTCGTAGTGCCGGATGTCGCCGGTCGCGACGTCGGTCACCGCGAACTTCACCTTGCCGGCCTTCAAGTCGAACGGGAGTCCGGCATCCGCGAGCGCGATGGTCGAGGTGTCGAGGTTGCCGCGCCGGGCGAACGCGTTCGTTCCGAGCAGTTGCGTGAACGATCCGGTGGCGGGGATTCCGGTCGAGTGGACGCGGTTGGTCTCGAGGATCAAGCGGTTCGCGAGACGATCGAGGTCAGCGACGCGCGCGGGGATGAAGTCGCGGGCGATGCCGAGCAGGCCGCCGAGCTCGCCGTTCGACGGCTCGATCGCCTTGTTTCCCTTCGCGATCGTCACTTTCAAACCGTCGTGGATGTCGAGCTTCGACACGAGGCGGTTCGCGAGCGCACCGTTCACGAGCGTCACGTTGCCCGCGGTGACCTGCAGGGTGCCGTCCTGCAGCGGCGTCGCCGTCGCGCCGATCAATCGCGCGGCTTCCTTTGCGAGCTCGTCGCGCTGGTCGTGCAGATCGTTCGAGGGCTGGCCGAGCGCGGTGAGGTTCTTGATGCGCGCGTTCAACTCGGCGATCGCCGACAGCAGCGGGTTCACCGCTTCGACGTCCTGGCGCGCCTGCGAGATCGCCGCGTCCCGCTGGTCCAGCAGGTCCGCGCGGCGCTGGTGCAGGGTCGCGATCAGATCCTTGGCGGTCGACACGAGCGCTCCGCGTCGAGTCGTGTCCTCCGGCGCGCTGCCGGCCTCGGACGCTCCGTCGAAGAACGCCTGCAGTCGCTTGGAGAGCGAACCCTCGCCGAGGTCCGCGGCGGCGGCCTCGATGTCGGCGAACAGCGCGGCTTCGGCGGTGAACCTCCCGTCGAGCTCGCTCTGGTCGCGGATGCGACCGAGCAGCGCCTCGTTCACGAACGCATTGACGCCGAGCACCTCGACGCCGGTGCCGAGCACGCTGTTGCCCGGTCCGTTGGTCGGAGCGGTCGCGCCGAGCAGAGCGACCTGGCGCGAGTACCCGGGCGTGTTCTGGTTCGCGAGGTTGTGGCCGATCACGTCGAGCACGCGACGCGAGGCCATGAGGGCGCGCAGGCCCGCGACGAATCCGAGGTTCATTTCGACTCCCTCAAGCGCGCGCGTCGAGCGCGATACCGGAACGTCCCGGGCCGTCGGTTCCCGCGCCGGCGGCGCGGACCACGCACGACTTCAACTCGGCGATCACGTCGATCGCGGCGCGGGCGAACACCGCGTTCTTGCGTCCGCTCCAGCGCGCACGGTCGCGCGCTTCGCGATATCGCTCGCGCTCCGCCTCGGGCAATGCATCGAGCAGTCCGGACAACGGCGCGTCGGGGCCGGCGATCTCGGCCCACCGCCGCTTGAGATCGGCGCCGAGGTCGACGAGCTCCACTCGCACCGCGTCGAGCGCGGCGGTGGCGGCGTGGATCTCGTCGACCGCGCCCCTTCTCAACCGGTCGGCCTGATCTTCGAGCCGCGCGGCGAGCCGCCGCTCGAGGAGCACGGCCTCCTCGAGCTTCGCGCTCAAGCCGGCGAGCCGCTCGGGCGAGCGGTTCACGGCGAGAACTCCGCCGAACGGGCGGTCGGCGGGACGTTCTTCGCGACACGATCGATCGCGGCTTTCACTTCATTCGTCAGCGAATCCAGGCCGTTCTTCGCGAGCGTCTGACCGAATGCCGTCTCGGCCATGCCCCGATAGATCTCGCCGCCCGATTCGCTGCCTCCGAATGGACCGCTGCCTTCCTCGTCGCCGCCGGACCCGGGCTTCACGGTCTCGAACATCTCGCGCACCGCCATCTGCAGGAGCACCGCGGTGAAGTCCTCGGCGACTTTCCGGCTGTCCTGTTGTTCGCCGGAACCGCGCGCGCCTTGAGCGCCGGCCGCTGCCGAGGCGGGAGATGGAGTTGCGATCGGATCGATCATCAGCGGATCTCCAACTCGGCTTCGAGCGCGCCGGCTTGGCGCAGCATCTGGAGGATCGTGATCAAGTCGCGCGGCGCCGCGCCGAGCGCGTTCAACGCCTGCGCCAGCTCGCCGATCGTTCCCGTGTCGGGCAGGATGCCGATGCCGTGGGCGGCGTCGACGTTCGCGTCGATGTCGGTGCGCGGCACGACGGTGGTGACGCCGCGCGAGAGCGGCTGCGGCTGGCTGACCTCGGGGGTCTCGGCGATCGTGACGGTGAGGTTGCCGTGCGCGATGGCGACGCGGCGGATCTTCACGGCCTCGCCGGCGACGATCGTCCCGGTGCGCTCGTTGACGATCACCTTCGCGATGACGTGCGGCAGGACCGAGAGGTCTCCGACGCGCGCGACGAAGCGCACGAGATCGTCCTGGCCGACGTCCTCCGGGACGCGGATGCGGATCTGCGACGGATCGACGGCGACCGCCGCGTCGCGGAACGTCGAGTTCACCGCGTCGGCGACGCGGCTCGCGGTCGTGAAGTCGGGTTGCCGCAGGCGCAGCGAGTAGGTCTTGTCGGCCGCGAGGTACCGCGTGTCGACGTCCTCTTCGAGAGTCGCGCCGCCGCTGATGAACGCGACGGTGGTGTGGTTCTGGCTGACGGAAGCGGACGCGCCCTCGGCGGAGAAACCGCCGATCGTGACGGGCCCCTGCGCGACCGCGTAGACGCGCTCGTCCGCGCCGTTCAGCGGCGTGAAGAGCAACGTGCCGCCGAACAGGCTGGTGGCGCCGCCGATCGACGAGATGTGGATGTCGATCTTGTCGCCCGCGCGGCCGAACGGCGGCAGCGTCGCGGTCACGGCGACGAGGGCGATGCTGTCGCGCGACAGATCCGCGGGCTTCACGTCGAGCGAGTACTTTTCGAGGAGGTTCGCGAGCGCGGTCAGCGACGCGGCCGACTTGTCGCCGGTCTTCGCGAGGCCGACCACCACGCCGACGCCGTAGAGCGCGTTCTCGCGGATGCCCTGGACGTCGGCGAGGTCGCCGATCTTCACGAGGCGCGCGTCGCCCGCGGCGGGAGCGGCCGCGACCGGGGCCGACGCGGGGACTTGCGCGAGGAGCGCGACGAGCAGGACGAGGTTCGAGATCACGTGCGGGTCTCCGCGCTCAGAACGGCCACAGGAAGTCGATCACGGTCTCGAACCAGCCCTTCTCAACGTTGCGCTGCAGAGGGCCGCACGACTCGTATCGCACCGACGCGTTCGCGACCAACGCCGACGGGACCGAGTTCTCGCGGTCGACGTCGAACGAGCGCACGAGCCCGGTGATCGTCATCCACTTCTCCTCGCCGTCGATCGTCACCTTGCGACGGCCTTCGACCACGAGGTTTCCGTTCGGCTGGACGTCGATGACCGTCGCGGTGAGCTGCGTCGTGAAGTCGCCCTTCTTCTCGTACGCGTTCTTCGCGTCGAACGTGCGCGTGCTGTGCCACTCGTCGGGGAAGTACTTCGTGAAGTAGTCCTGCAGCGTCTTGCCGGGGAGCTGGTTCGCCGCCGGCAGGCTCGTGAACTCGGCCTTGGCGTCGGACGACTTGTCGAGCTTGACCTTCTCGTCGTTCTTCACGTTCTGCGACTCGTCGACCACGATCGTGATGATGTCGCCGACGTCGCGCGCGCGGTTGTCGGCGATCAGCGCGACGTGATGAGCGCGGCCCTGTTGCCAGAGCGACTGCGCGGACGAGGCGCTCCCGGTTGCGAGGACGGCGAGGCCGACGAGGATCAGGGTGCGGATGCGCATGGTTCTTCCTCTCACTGTCCGACGCAGACGACGCCGGGCGCGATCACGCGACCGGTGATGATCTTCTTGCTGATGAGGTTCTCGACGCGGACGGCGGCGCCTTCAGCGCCGGAGTCGCGGGCGATGCCGAACGTCTCGGCGGTGAGCCGGCCCTTCGTGAAGCGGACGGTCACCGCGTCGTTCCGCTTCACGAGGATCGGCGGCTCGAAGTCCGACGCCTTGGGCATGTCGCCGCGCTTGAGGGCGACGCGCGCGATCTGCCCGATCGGCACGGCGCCGCTCGGAACGCGCACGAGCTCGGTCGTTTCGACTCGCTCGCGCTGCACGTCGGAGGCGGTCAGGACGTCGCCGCGCGCCAGGTTGCGGGCGAGCACGGGCAGCTCGGCCCAGGTGCGCGCGCGGAACGCGACGGGGACGACGGCTTGGAGTTGGCCGTCGACCTTCACGTCGACGCACAACGCGATCGGGCCGCGATCGGCGGCGCGCCCGGAGAGGCGCGGCGCGAGTTCGACGCCCTGTCGACCGCGCGGAACGCGGACTTCGAGCGGCGGGCGTTCGAGCGTCAGCTCCGCTCCGTCCGCGAGACGCAGCTCGTCGGCGACGAACTTCCGCGCCGCGGCGACCAGCTCGTCGGTGCCGACCGCGCGAGCGTCGCTTTCCACGGTGATCGCGGCGGCGCCCGTGAGGCGCGCGCGCGACGGCGCGACGAGATCCGCGAGCGACTCGCGCGTGATGCTGCGCGCGTAGCCGGGGCACGGCGCGCGCCCGAGGTCGAGGGCAAGCAGTTCCGGCGACAACGTGGAACGCGCCGCATCCGTGACGACGTCGGTGAGCAGGATCCGCGTGCCGGGGACGCGGCAGGCCGAAGCCAGTTCGACGTCAACCGGAGCGAGAGCGAGCAGAGCGGCGATCAGGAGCGTCGTCATGACCGTCACCGGATCAACGAGTTGACTTGGGAGAGCATCTCGTCGCCGGTGCGGATGGCGCGCGAGTTCACTTCGTACGCGCGCTGCGCGACGATCAGGTTCACGAGCTCCGACACGACGTCGACGTTCGACCGCTCGAGGAAGCCCTGCACCAGAGTGCCCGCGCCGTCCTGGCCCGGGTTCAACTGCGTTGCGGCGCCGGACGCGGCGTTCTCGCGGAACAGGTTCTGGCCGGCGCTTTCGAGGCCCGTCGGGTTCGGGAAGCGCGCGAGCTGGAGCTGGCCGACTTGCGTCGCGCCGGTCGGGTTGTCGGTGGTCGTCGCCGTGACGACGCCGTCCGGTCCGACGCCGACCGACATCATGTTGTTCGGCAGCGTGATCGCGGGCTGGATGCGGTAGCCCTCGGCCGTCACGAGCTGGAGCTGGGAGTCGACGTGCAGCGCGCCGTCGCGCGTGTAGGTCGTCGAGCCGTCGGGCATCGTGACCTGGAAGAACCCGTCGCCCTGGATCGACACGTCCAGGTCGCGCTGCGTTTCTTCGAGCACGCCCGGCGCGAACACCTTCGTGTTCGACACGGCGCGGACGCCGCTGCCGATCTCGAGACCGGTCGGCGCGCCGACGCCTTGCGACGCGTCACCGGGCTTCCGCAACGACACGTACAGCAGGTCCTCGAAGTTGACGCGGCTGCGCTTGAAGCCTGCCGAGTTGACGTTCGCGATGTTGTTCGCGATCACGTCGACCGTGAGCTGCTGGCCCTTCATGCCGGTCGCGGCAGTGAACAGTGCTTTCAACATCGGTCGATCACCTCAGCGGTTGTTCAGCGCTTCGCCGCGCAAGCGGTCGAGGCCGACGAGCGACTTCTGCGCGGCTTCGAACGCGCGGAGGCCGGAGATCATCTGGACCAGCTCGTCGATCACGTTGACGTTCGAGCCTTCGAGCGCGCCTTGCTGGATGCGCGAGTCGAGTGAGTCGGTGGGGTTGGCGCCGGGCAGGTCGCGGAAGCGGCCCTTGTCCTCGGCGACGAGGCGCTTGTCGTTCGCGAAGTCGACCAGGCGCACCTGGCCGAGCGCCGCGCCGTCCTGCGAGACCTTGCCGGAGCCGTCGATCGTGATCGGGCCGCCGTTGCCGCGCACGCGGATCGGTCCGCTCGTGCCCTGCAGGCGCGCGCCGTCGGCGGCGACGATCTCGCCGTCGGCGTTCAGCGTGAAGTTGCCGTTCTTCGTGAAGCGCGTGCCGCGCGCGGTGTCGAGTGCGAAGAATGCCTTGCCGTCAATCGCGAGGTCGAGGTCGTTGCCGGTCTCGCGCAGCGGGCCGGAGGTGAAGTCGATCGACTCCTTCGCGCCGGGGAGCTTGGTGCCCATCGCCATGCGCAGAGCGGTCGAGAACGCGTCCGCGACGGCGATGCGCCGGCGGTATCCGTCGGTGTTCGCGTTCGCGAGGTTTTGCGCGCGAGCTTCCTGCACCTTGTCTTGCAGGTTCAGCGCAGCCGCGCAGTGGAGCAGTCCGCCGTCCATGGAGAGCCTCCGCGGGAAAACGGTCGACGCGCGAAGTGCGAGCGACGTGCCGTCGATCGGAGGGCGGCGGTGGGGCGATCGCATGTCCGCAACGGGCTGCGGAGTCGATGGTTGCGGCCGCGCCCCGGGTGCGGTCGAGCGAGGGGCGCGCGCGGCGAGAGGAAGCGCTTTCGGGTGCGGGCGGCGTGCGCGGAAAAAAGTTCCGCCGCCCCGTCGGCCGCCCTCAGCGCACCGTCCCGCGGTAGAGCGTGAAGGCGCGCTCTCCTTTCGCGCCCTCGACCTCGACGCGGCTCACCTCTTCCACGTCCGCGAACAACTCGTCGAGGTGCGCGCGCCAGGCGTCACGGCTCCTGGAGCGGGTCGCGTTCCACTCGATCACGACGAACGCCGTCCGCCCGGCGCGGTCCCGGTGCATCGCGGCCTCGTCGCGCTCCCACAGGCGGTACTGGAGCGCGCGGCCGTGATCGTGGTTGCGCGGGTGGTCGAGGACGTACGGTTCGTCGGCGCCGTCGAACGGCCGGTCCTGGTCGAGCGCGCCGGCGAGGATGTAGTGATCGGCGACGACGATCGGCGGCGGGTCCGGCAGCGGCGCTCCGTGGAGCACCGCGTCGTGGACCAGTTGCGAGGCGAGCGGCCAACCGGTGAAGCTGCGCTTGAGCGACGCCGCCGCGGGGATCGGGAACAGGAAGCCCGTGAAGAGCACGATGACCGCGAGCGCGCCGACTCCCGGAACGAGCGCCGCGATCACTCGACGCGCGAGAGTCGGCCGCGCTGTGACGAAGTCGCGCAGGAGCGCCGGCACGTGCGGCAGCAGCGGGAGGTAGCCGGGCGCCGTCCAATGCACGTTGTCGTGGCTCGTGTCCATCAGCGGGCTGGCGAGGAAGAACACGCCGAGGTGCGCGAGCGCGAACGATGCGTCGAGCCCCGCCGCGGAGTCGCCGCGTCGCGCGTGCACGGCGCGGCGCCACAGCACGGCCAGCAGCGCGCAATAGAGGAGGGGCGTGACGATGCCCGCCTGCATCGGGACGTGCTCGAGCAGCGGCTTCCACTGGAAGGACGAGGCATGTCGATCGACCGCCTGGAAGTGCAGGGGCGCGAAGTCGAGGCGCAGGTTGAACACGAGGATCGGCAGCGCGCCGGCCGCGGCGACGACGCCCGCGACCCACGGACC
>CAZBOK010000223.1:0-7653 GCA_964493525.1 uncultured Phycisphaeraceae bacterium
GGCCGCCGTCGAACCGGTACAGCACCTTCGCGAGGATCATGTCCGCGTGCAGCGGTCCGAAGACGCGGCTGTCGATCGACACCGAGCGGTTGTCGCCGAGGACGAAGTACTCGTCCGGCGCGAGCGTTCGCGACGCGCAGGTCGCGTGATCGCGCAGGTCCGACTTCGCTTCCGGGTCGTCCGGGGTCCCGTTGCGGTAGACGATGCCGTCCTCGAGCGAGAGCACGTCGCCGGGCACGCCGACGACGCGCTTGATCAGCACCTCGTGCTGGACCTCCGCGATCACCACGTCACCCGGACGGATGCCGCCGGCGACCGACGGCACGCTCGTGACGAGCACGCGATCGCCGTCCTGGAACGACGGCAGCATCGAGCTGCCGGCCACGCGGTAGAAGCTGAAGAGCGGCGACTCGACGATGCCCGCGAGCAAGACGAGAGCGCAAAGCGCCCCGATCAACGGGAGGCGGCGGGAAGTCGATCGAGGTGCCGGATCCATGTCCGGCATATCGGCCGATCCGGCAGCGCGGCTTGACCGGAAGCGTCGAGTCCGATTCCGAGCGGCGTGCCAACTAGCGCGCGAGGCGCTTCACGTGGATCGACGCGATCGTGAGCGTCGAATCGTTCGCGAAGACGCGGATCGTCTGCTTCACGTCCTCGAAACGCCCTCGCCACTCCGCGCGGCGCTTCCCATCGACCTGGATCTCCATCCGGTCGTCCTTCACCACCTGGCGGATCGTCACGAACTCGTTCTGCGGAACGCGTCCCTGTCCCGGGACGTGGCGATTCGCAGCCGGCCCGCCGTCGACGCGCAACTCGTCGAGGTTCATCTCCCAGTTGAAGATGATCTGATCGGCGCCGAATCCGAGCCGCACGTTCGTCGAGTCGGTCTTGACGCGGTACTCGATCGCGATCGGCGGCTCGAACACGCGCGTCGATTCGACGAGCCCGCGCGTCACCAGCGTGCCTCCGACTCGCGTCGCGCCCACGGCGACGAAGTCCTCCTCGAACGCAGCGGATCGCGGCACGACCCCGTCCTCCATCGTCGGCGCCGGCGCCGATGACGCCGAGGGCGCGTTGGCCGCTGCGGACACCGCCGGCCGGATGCGGATCGAGCGCACGAGCAGCGTCGTGTCTTCGTCGTTCGAGATCGACACGGGCATGTCGACGTGCGCGAAGTCGCCGCCCCAGTGCGCGCGCACCTTACCGTCGACGGCGATCTCGAGGGCGCTCTCGGAAACGGTCTGCCGGATCGTCACGTAGCGATCGATCGCCAGACGACCGCCGTCCGCCACGTCGCCGCCGACCGCGGGACCGCCCGCGATGCGGAGGCGCGCCCGATCCGGCGCCGACTGGAACACGATCCGATCCGCGCCGTAGCCGAGCGTCACCCCGTAGCCGTCGGTCTTCACCTCGTACTCGATCTCGATCGGCGCGGCGTGCGACGCGAGCGACGTGAGCGAGCCGCCTTGGAGCGCGATCGCATCGCCGGCGCGCGCCGTGTTCTTCGCGGCGAAGTCGTCATCGAAAGCGGGGTCGTGGAGCCGGAGCTCGGGCGGCGCGTCGGGCGACTGCGGGATCGCGGCCGATGGTGCCCAGAGGGCGATCGCGAGCAGGCAGCCGAGACACCGCATCGAACCGACCTCCCCACCGACTGCGCGACCCGCTCCCCTACCGGAACAGGTTGAACTTCACGATCGCCCAGATCGCGGCGAAGCCGTCCTTCCAGCCGATCTTCTTCCCCTCGGAGTAGTCGCGGCCGAAGTAGCTGATCGGCACCTCGTAAACGCGGCAGCGCAGCTTGGCGACCTTCGCGGTCAGCTCGGGCTCCACCGCGAAGCGATCGCTCTCGATCTTGATGCGGCGCGCGACGTCGGCGCGGAAGACCTTGTAGCAGGTCTCCATGTCGGAGACGTTCAGGTTGGTGAACACGTTCGAGAGCGTCGTGAGGCCCTTGTTGATCACGTAGTGCCAGTAGAGGTGGCAGCGGTGCGTGCCGCCCAGGAAGCGACTGCCGAACACGACGTCCGCGACGCCGTCGACGATCGGCTTCACGAGCGCGGGGTAGTCGTCCGGCGTGTATTCGAGATCGGCGTCCTGGATGATGACGATGTCGCCCTGCACCTGTTCGAACCCGGTGCGCAGCGCGGCGCCCTTCCCCTGATTCTTCTCATGGCGGAACGCGCGGACTTCGGGGCGTTCCTTCTCGATCGTCTTCAGGACGTCGCCGGTGCCGTCGGTCGAGCAGTCGTCGACGACGATGATCTCCTTCTCGAACGGGACTGCGGCGACGCGCTCGACCACGGCGCGGACCGTGTCGCGTTCATTGAAGACGGGAATCACCACCGACAGCTTCATGCGTTCATTCCGTGGGGCGCGGATCCTAATTGGACGGCCGCTTCCGAGCGGCGAACATCTTGTCGATGCCGAAGAACCGGGTGAGGTCGTGCGAGATCCGCGAGTAATCCTCGGAGCGCTCGGCGGGCCAGAACGGGTCGGCGAACAGCTTCAGGATGTCGTGGTCCGTGCGCTTGCGGCGCTCCTGGATCTTTCGGCGTTTGCCGTCGAACTTCTCGAAGTGCGTCATGAACTCGTTGATCGCGAGGATGTCGGCGAGGCCCGCCATCGGCACGCGCTTGCCGGGCAGCTTCTTCGCGCCGCGCGTGCGCAGCGCGGCGAACGGCCCGGTCTTCATGCCGCGGTTGCCGGCGAGCGTGAACTCCGACTCGTTCAGGTTGAGCAGATACTTGGTGCGCCGCAGCGTGAGGAGCACCGCCGCCGGCAGCACGCGCTCGACGTTCTCGTCGTCGTAGTTCTTGAAGATCGCGAGCAGCGGGTTGCGGATCTGCAGGAGCCGCAAGCGGTGCACGTCGATGCGCCGCGACGTCGCGGAGTGATGGTGGTAGATGATCGAGCTCGGCACGTAGCGAACGGTCTCGCCGATCACCCACAGCCGCCAGCCGAGGTCGACGTCCTCGTAGTAGGCGAAGAAGTCCTCGTCGAACCCGTCGACGTCGAGGAACAGCTCCTTGTCGATCGCCATCGCGCCGCCGCACGCGAACAGCGTGTCGCCCGGCTTCTTCCAGCGGTCGATGTCGGCGTCGTCCATGCCGAGCTGGATGCCGATGCCGTGGAAGTTCATCCCGCCGCCGCCGTAGTTCACCCGCGTGCCGTCCCACGAGAGGATGAGCGACGCGGTGCAGCGCGCCTTCTTCTCGACGATCGGCTTCACGAGCTCCGACAGCCACGAGGGATCGACGCGCATGTCGTTGTTCATGAACGCGACGATCTTGCCGTTCGCCTCGCGCGCGCCGCGGTTCACCGCGGCCGCGAACCCGGTGTTCACCTGGTTCTTCAGCACGCGCACGCGCGGGAAGCGCTTCGCCATGAACTCGACCGAGCCGTCGGTCGATCCGTTGTCGACCAGGATCTGCTCGACGTGGCCCGGATACGCGAGGAGCTGGAGCGTCGCGAAGCACCGTTCGAGGTGCCCCACCCCGTTCCAGTTCGGGATGACGATCGACACGTCGGGATGCTGGCTCGATGCGGCGGCGGCGGTCATGCCTTCTGCTCCAGGGCCGGCACGATGCGCGAGTTCGTGCGATGCAGCGCGACCTCGCGCACGCGCAGGTGGAAGATCCCGCCTCCCGGACCGCTCACGCGGTTCCTCACCTCGATCCGATTGCGTCCCTTCTTCAGCTCGACCGGCGCGCGATGCATCGCGGAGCGGTCGGTGCCGTTCCCGGTGTGGGGTTCGATCCACAGCACCGTCGCGCCGTTCACGCGGACCTCGCCGCCTTGCACGACGGCGCTCTCGCCGCCCAGGTGCCACGTCGTCACGCAGAGGTCGACCGAGAGGTCGCCGTCGGTGACGACTTCGTACTGCACCGCGCCGGTCGCGCTCGCGGCCGGACGCAGCAGCACCATGTCGCCGCCGAGCGTCTCGACCGGGCCGACGGCCGCCGCGAAGCGCGAGCCCTGCGTGGCGAACACCGTCGAGTGCGCGAGGTGCAGGCCGATCGCCTGCTTGTACTTCACTTCCATCTCGGCCGCGTTGTCGTCGACGGTCTTCACGGCGGGCGCGTTCTTCACCAGCTCCGCCGCGAGGTTCGGCTCGTGCAGGAACCGCGACATCTTCGCGGCGAGGTCCGCGTCGTTCGCGGGCGCGAAGCGCAGGCCGCCCTTGCCGTCGGTGACGAGGTCGCGCATGCCGCCGAGGTCGGAGACGAGTACCGGCACGCCGGCCTGGAACGCCTCGTGCACGGCGAGCGGCGAGTTCTCGTACCAGACCGACGGGACGACCAGCACGTCGATGCCGGCGAGCACGCCGGCGAGGTCCTTCGGCGAATAGCGCCCGTGGAAGAAGAGGCCGGGACGCGTCACGTGCTCCTCGATGCGCGCGCGCGTCTCGCGGAACTCCGGCAGGCCGCCGTTCTCGCCGGTGTCGCCGTGGATGTGCAGCTCCGCGCGCGGATCCTGCGGGCCGAACGGGATGCGCTGGAACGCGCGCGCGAGCGTCTCGAGGCCCTTGTACCAGACGAGCGAGCCGACGAAGCCGAAGCGCACCGTCGCGCGAGTTGCATCGCCCGTCGCGCGCTCGGCGCGGCGGTAGCCGGCGAGCCAGCCCTCCTCCATGCCGTAGTCGCTGACGATCAGGCGATCGGCGGGCACGCCCGCTTCGACCATCCGCTGCTTCAGGAACCGCGACGGCGCGAACACGAAGTCGGCCTTGAGCAGCTCCGCGATCATCGTGCGCGGACGCTTCGCGATGCAGGCGAGGTCGGACCAGCGCTTCCTGAACCACTTCGGCGACTTCGCGACCAGGAGCTGGTACCGCTCGGCCGCGCGGTGCAGGAGCCGGCGGAACGGACGCGACACGGCGCGCAGCGCGTCGACGTGCTGCGGCTTCTCGCCGACGCATGCCGCGCAACCGAGGATCGGCGGCTTGCCGGAGCAGAGCCGGCGGTCGGGGCGGATCAACTGGACGCGCGGGCAGCGGAACCAGAAATCGTTCAGCGTGACGACGTTCGCGATCCCGAGCTCCTTGCACACGCTCGGCAGCGTCGCGGAGAGGTGGATCATGTGCTCGAAGTGCACGACGTCGGGACGCTCGCGCAGGAGCACTTCGCGGAAGCGCGCTTCCACCTCGCGGTTGCGGTAGGTCTCCTCGATGTTGCGGAACGCGAGGTGGTTCGCGATGCGGATCACCTTCAGTCCGTCGAACGTCGATTCGTGGAGCGAGTAGTTCGGCAGGCTCGGGTCGCCGACGCGGTGGAACACCGTGACGTCGTGGCCGCGTCGCAGGAGCGCCTTCGCGAGCGAGAGCGTCAACACCTCGGTGCCGGCGGTCGTCTCGGGCGGGAAGCCGTGCACGACGAACAGGATCTTCAGCCGCTCGCTCGGCACCGCCTGCGGGGACGTCAGGCGGTCGCCCGTCTTGCTGCCTTGCCAGAAGCCGGCGAACTCGAGGAAGTGGTACCAGAACGAGAGCGCCGCGAGCTTCGCGTACTTGATCCCGCGGTAGCCGTGCTCGCGCAGCCACGCGCGGTCCTGCTTCGCGACGCGGTGCGTCATGATCAGCACGTCGCGGCGGCGCCGGATGCACTCGCGGTCGAGGTAGGCGCGGTTCAGCCACGCGTCGATGCGCGTGCGCTTGCGCAAGGTCTTCGGGTCGTACTCGTGCGAGTGCACGACCGGCGCATCGGGCGCGTAGACGATCTTGTACCCGGCCTCGAGCGCGCCGCGCGCCCACAGGAGGTCCTCGCCGAACTGCACGCGCGCGAACGGCAGCCGCCGCCACGCGTCGCGCCGCAGGCAGGACGCGACGTCGTTGAAGTTGATGAAGATGCGTCGCGCCAGCGGATCCATGTGCTGGTACGCCTCGGCGTCGACGATCTGCCGCGTCACGGGATTCGGATCGAAGCAGAGGTCGCCCTGCACGCCGCGCTTCACCAGCGGGCCGGCGGTCAGGCGCGGGACGATGCGGCAGAACGCGCCGCCGACCTGCGGATCCTTCAGCTTGTTCACCAGCGTGTACAGCCAGTCGCGCCGCTCGGGATACGCGTCTTGCACCAGGAACACGATGAAGTCGCCGTCGGTGAGCCGCGCGCCGAGGTTGCGCGTGTCACCGTGATCGAAGTCGCGCTGATCGATCGCCAGGAACCGCACCGGGAAGCGCCGCGCGATCTCCGCGGTGCGGTCGGTCGACGCGGAGTCGATCACGAGCACGTCGAACTCGAAGTCGACCTGCTGCTCGAACACTCCGCGCAGGCACTCCGCGATCGTGTCCTCGCCGTTCCAGGTCGGGATGACGATCGAGACCTTCATGCGGGCGCTCCTCCGCCCATGCCGGCGCGTGAGCCCCACCACTGCCCGATCACCTGCGCGCCGCGCAGGAGCGGCGAGAACAGCACCATGCGCAGGCGGACGCCGAACGACTCGCGCCGCGCCGCGCGGAAGTCCTCGCGCACCTCGTGCGCGATGCCGCGCAGGACGTCGAGGATCGAACGCCGCACGCCGACGCCGAACCGGCGCCGCGCGAAGCGGGCGTCGTCGCGATAGCGGCGGAACGCGGTGACCGGGCCGTACTCGTGCGCGTGCTCGACGACCGCGGCGGGCACGAACGCGAGCTTCATCCCCGCGAGCAGCACCTGCTCCGCGAACGCGACGTCCTCGCCCATGTCGCCGCGCGGGAACGGGTGCTCGATCAGCAGCGCGCGCCGCGTCAACGACGCGACGTCGTCGAACAGGCACGAGCGGCGGCGCTCGGCCGGCGTCGCGCGCGCGAACGCTTCCGGCTCGACCGACACGACGCGCGGCTCCGCGCTCGCCAGCGGGCTCGCGAGCGCCGTGCGGCGCGCGAGCGGCGAGCTGTCGGCGTGCGGCAGGATGCGGGCCGTCGCGCCGCCGACGGACGGATCGCGCAGCGCCTCCACGAGATGGCCGAGGTAGTCGGGGCGCGGCAGCGCGTCCTGCGAGAGGAACGCGACCAGCTCCGTCCGCGCGCGCATCACGCCGCGCATGCGCGTCTTGCCGTGGTCGAACTCGCGCTGGTCGATCACCTCGACGTCGAAGCCGGCGGCGCGCGCGGCGTCGGCGCTGCCGTCGGTCGACGACGAATCGATCACCACGACGTGCTCCGGACGCGGATCGAGCGCCGTGATCGCCGCGAGCACGCGGCGCCACGCATCGCCACCGTTCCAGGTGGGGACGATCAACGTGACCGGAACCGTCGCCGCGCCGCTCATCGCATCATCGCTCTGGATCGCCGCTCCGCTTCAGCTCGTCGGAGTGGCCGGTGAGCCAGGTGAACGGTCGCTTGAGCGCGCGCCAGAACCGATGCATCGGGCTGTCCCAGATGCGCTCGAGCTCGCGCGTGAGGCGGTCGATGTGCGCGTTCTTCTTCGACTCCTCCGCTTCGAGCGACTCGACGCGCCGGCGCAGGTCGACTTCGGTCTCCTTCTGTCCCGCGATCTGCTCGCGCAGCGCCGCGAGCCGCCGCGTCGCTTCGTCCAGCTCCTTCGGCGTGTGCTCGATCTTGTCGAGCTGGATCGCGAGGTGGTCGCCGCGCTCCTTGTGGAAGCGGATCAACTCGATCTGGTGGTAGAGCTGCCCGAGCAGATGGTCCTGGAGCGACTCGGAGGCGCTGAGGCGGTC
>CAZBOK010000224.1:0-7633 GCA_964493525.1 uncultured Phycisphaeraceae bacterium
GCTCAGTGGCCGCGGCTCTTGGCGATCACGAACACGGCGACGAGCCCGAACACCATGGAGGGCGCGGGAGCAGACTTGCCCGTCCCCGAGCCCCTCAATTCCCGCCTTCGCCGCGCCTCGGCTTCCCCCTCCCCGTCGCGGGGCCGCGTGCGCGCGTGCCTCTTGCCTTCGCGCGCCGCGACTCCGATCCTCTCCGTTCGGAGTCCCCGTGAGCGATCACCCTCTCGAACTGATGGACGAGTTCCTGCGCGCGCGCGAGCAAGGCACGCCGCTCGGGCGCGATCAGTTCCTCGCGGCGCACCCGAACCACACGCCGGAGTTCGTCGCGGCGATCGACGACTACCTCCTCGCGGAGCGGGAGATCGCGCGTGCGCTGCCGCCGCTCGCGGCGCCGACGTTCGATGCGGGGACGCCGTTCGGCGACTTCGTGCTGGTGCGGCGCATCGGCGCCGGCGCGATGGGCGTCGTGTACGAAGCGGAGCAGACGGCCCTCGGTCGCCGCGTCGCACTCAAGACGATGAACCCGAACCGGCCGGGCTTCACGCGCGAGCGCTTCCTGCGCGAGGCGAGCCTCTCGGCGCGGCTGCGGCACGACGGGATCGCCGCGGTGCACGCCGTCGGCGAGCGCGGCGACGTGTGCTGGTTCGCGATGGACCTCGTGCGCGGCGCACCGCTCGACGCGGTGATCACCGTGCTGCGCCGCAAGCGGTTCTCGCTGCGGACGGGCGGCGATCTTCTCGACGTCGTGCGCGCGGAGATCGCTCGTCTGCACGGCGGCGCGCCGCGTTCGACGGCGGCGTCCGACTCGACAGTGGTCGCGGAGTCGTACGAGGACGCGGCGTGCCGACTCGTCGCCGGGATCGCGGACGCGCTCGCGCACGCCCACGAGCAGGGCGTGATCCACCGCGACGTGAAGCCGTCGAACATCCTGATCCGCGAGAACGGCTCGCCGGTGTTGACCGACTTCGGGCTCGCGATCGCCGGCGGCGTCGAGCGCTACACGCGCGACGGCGAGTTCGCGGGCACTCCGTTGTATGCATCGCCGGAGCAGGCCGACGGCCGCGTGACGTCGATCGACGCGCGGACCGACGTCTTCTCGCTCGGCGTCACGCTGTTCGAGCTGCTCGCGTTCCGCCGGCCGTTCTCCGGCGATTCGCTGCGCGAGCTGCTCGAGCAGATCGTCGAGGCCGACGCGCCGCCGTTGCGGCGCTTCAATCCGCGTGTGAACGCCGACCTGCAGACGATCGTCTCGAAGGCGCTCGAGAAGTCGCGCGACCGCCGGTACGCGAGCGCGACCGAGTTCGCGGACGACCTGCGGCGCTACCTCGCCCGCGATCCGATCCACGCGCGGCCGCCGAGCCTGTTCGAACGCGGGCGGCGGCTCCTGCGCCGGCGCGCGCTGCCGGCGGTCCTCCTGGTCGTGTTCGCGATCCTGGGATTCACCGGCTGGAGCGCGCGCGACGCGGTGCAGCACGTGCGGCGACAGAACGTGTTCATCCGGCTGCTCGAAGCGGCGCACGACGGTCAGCAGCCCGACGCGACGGACCTCGCGCTCTTCGCATCGATGGTTCCGGACGACGACGCGCGGGCTCGCCTGCTGCGGAATCCCTCCGACCCGGGTTTTCTGAAGTATCTGCACGAGACGTATCTCGGCGGCACGCGCGCGGGCGGCGAAGAGTCGCTGCGCCTCCTCGAGCCGCGGTCGCGAGTCGTGGCCGGAGCGCCGCGGCTGCGGATCGGGCTCGGCGACGAGCTTCGCGCGCGAATCGGCGCGACCACCTGGCTCGCGGTGACGCTCGAGCGGTCGAGCGAGCGGTTCGACCTCGTCGAGAGCAAGACCGTGCGGGTCGCGCGGCCGACCGCGCCGGAGATCACGATCGAGTCCGCCGACCTCGGAGTCGACGCGCTCGTGCCGGGCGCCAACTATCGCTGGATCGTGGTGTTCGACCCGGCGCACCTGCGCGGCGTTTTCGAGCAGATGCGCCTCAGCCGCTCGTTCCAGGCGGCGAGCGCGGAGACGCTCGCGCGGATCCGCAATGCGTTCGGCAGCGGCGATCGGACGAGCGACGAGTTGATGCGCGCCGCGCTCGAACTCTCGTTCGACATGCCGGAAGCCGCGCTCGAACGGCTGCACGCGCTGCCGAAGTCGCTCGACCCGGACTTCCCGCCGATCGTGCGCGCGCTCGAGGCCGAGGCGCTGGCGCGGCTCGAGCGCAGCGAGGAGTTCGCGGCGCTGCAGGCCGCGGATCGCTGACCCCGCCGGCCGCGCGCCGATCTTCGCGCCTTCCACCGTCCGATTCGCTCGGCTAGCCTGCGCGGCTTCATGCCCGAGTCTTTGAAGGACCTGATCGGGACCCAAGCGAGCGCGCTTCTCGCGGACGCTCGCGGCGCGCTCTCGGACCTCGTCGCCGTGGCGACCGATCTCGACCCGCGCGGCGATGCGGCGCGGAACGCGAAGCTCGTCCGGGAACACCTCGACGAGTTCTTCCTGATGGTCGTCGTCGGCGAAGTGAAGTCGGGCAAGTCGTCGTTCATCAACGCGTTGCTCGGCGAGCGCGTGCAGGCCGAAGGACCGCTGCCCGTCACCGACCGCGTGTGGATCCTCCGCCACGGCGACACGCCGTCCGAGAGCATCAAGGACGAGTACGTCCAGGAGAAAGTCCACCCGAACCCGCTCTTGAAGCTCTTCCACATCGTCGACACGCCCGGCACGAACTCGATCGTGCGGCGCCACCAGGAGATCACCGAGTCGTTCATCCCGAAGGCCGACCTCACGCTGTTCGTGACGTCGATCGACCGGCCGTTCTCGGAGTCGGAGCACCAGTTCCTGAACCTGCTCTCGGACCGCTGGCGCAAGAACGTGCTGTTCGTGTTGACCAAGATCGACGCGCGCGAGCCGAGCGAGCTCTTGCCGGTCGTCGAGTACGTGAAGGAGAACTGCCGGAAGTTCTACGGCTTCGAGCCGCGCGTCTTTCCGGTCTCCGCGAAGCGCGCGATGGCGGCGAAAGCGGCGGGCGACGACGACGCGCTCGAGAAGAGCGGACTCCTCGCGATCGAGCGGTTCCTCGGCTCGAGCCTCGCCGAGAAAGAGCGCGTGCGCCTCAAGATCACGAGTCCCGCGAGCGCCGGCATCGCCGTGCTCGACGAGCTGGCGCGCACCGCGGGCGAGCGGCGCACGATCCTCGACTCCGACTTCGCCGCGCTGAACGACCTCGACACGCAGTTGAAGCAGTCGGCGAAGGAGCTGAAGGAGCGGTCGAGCGTCTACGTCGTGCAGCTCTACGACCTCCTGCGGGAGTTCGAGCGCCGCGGGCGCAACTTCTTCGAGACGACGATCCGCGCGCAGAACTTCGCGCTGCTCCGCAACACGCAGGCGTTCCAGGCGCGCTTCCGTCAGGAGGTCGTCGCCGATCTGTCGGACCGCATCGAGTCCGTGATGCACGCCGGCACCGATTGGTTGATGAAGGAGCAGATCGCGCTGTTCGAGCGCTCGCTGCGCTTCCTCTCCGACAAGCTCGCGGTCGACAAATACCAGGACCGCGTCGCCGCGCGCTCGCCGCAGGAGCAGACGTTCGAGTACCACCGCGACCACCTGGTCGAGTCGATCAAGAACTCGTTCAAGCGCGAGATCGAGCGCTTCGATCCGATCGGCGAATGCAACCGGATCATGGAGACGGCCTACCGCGCGCTGCTCGCGCAGATCGGCGTGCAGGTCGGCGCGGTCGGGCTCGGCACGCTGCTCGTCACGCTGCTGACCGGCCTCTCGCTCGACGTGACCGGCGTCCTGTTCGCGGGCGCAGTGTTCGCGACCGGGTTCATCATCCTGCCGCGCAAGAAGAAGAAGGCGATCCAGGAGTTCTCGCTGAAGATCGACGTGCTGATCCGCGAGTTCCGTCGCGAGCTGGTCACCGAGTTCGACCGCGAGATCGAGCAGACCGTCGCGCGCCTGCGCTCCGGGTACGAGCCGTTCCTCACCTTCTATCGCGCCGAGTCCGCGCGCGTGGCCGAGTCGGAGGAGAAGCAGAAGGCGATCCGCCTGAAGCTGCTCCAGGTGCTCGAATCCGCGAAGACGCTGGAGACCGAATGAGCGGGGGGATTCGGCGGGTGGAACGGATGCATGCAAAGGATGCAGGAGGGGTGAGGATCGCGGCCCTCGCGCTCGTGCTCGCCGGGCTCTTCACCGGCTGCTCGACGTCGATCGGCCGGTATGGCGCGAGCCGCTTGCTCGACGTCGCCGACCTCGCCCCGTTCTCGATCGCGGGCGGATACGGCGCGGCGGGCGACATCCGCGTGACGCCGTACCTCGGCCTCGGCGCCGGCTGGGCGAACGACTGGCGCGTCGGAACCGGCGAGCAGCGCTGGGGACCGGTGTGGTGGGAGAAGGAACGCGGCCTGCCGATCCTGCGCTACTACCGCGTCGAGCACTACCGCGGCCTCGAGTCGCGCTGGCCGGGCGGAGACCCATACTGGTGGAAGGAAGAGCACCGCGCGCGCGCGTCGTCGCTGATCTTCTTCCCCGGCATGACGCGCGAGGGCGAGTTCTGGTGGCCGATCTTCCCGCCGTACTTCATCTCGACGCCGTGGGAGTGGCCCGAGTGGTCGAAGTGGAACCTCCTCAACGTCGAAGCGGGGCTCTTCGTCGGGCTCGTCGGCGCTCGCGTGGAAATTTCTCCGCTGCAGATCTTCGACCTGATCGGCGGGATCTTCACGTGGGATCCGGCGAACGACGATCTGCGCGAGGAACCCGCGCAATGGCCGGATCCGGCCGCTCCGGCGACATTCCCGCCGGAGGAATCCGACGGCGCGAATCCCTCATCCGGATGACTGCCTCTTGACGAAAGGGGTCTTGAACCGGTTTGTAGGACGCGCCAACAGCCGGCAACGGAGTCTCTGAAAGCCCTCGATGGCAAAGAACCTCGTCATCGTCGAGTCGCCCGCGAAGGCGAAGACGATCAACAAGTACCTCGGCAAAGACTACGTCGTGAAGGCGTCGATGGGTCACGTCCGCGACTTGCCGAAGGGCAAGCTCGGGATCGACGTCGAGCACGACTTCGCGCCGAACTACATCGCCATCAAGGGGCGCGCCGACGTGCTCGGCGAGCTGAAGAAGGCCGCGAAGGGCAAGACCGTCTACCTCGCACCCGACCCCGACCGCGAAGGCGAAGCGATCGCGTGGCACTTGCAGGAGGCGCTCGGCGTTCCGGAAGAGCGCGTGTGGCGCGTCACGTTCAACGAGATCACCAAGCGCGCCGTCGTCGAGGCGTTGAAGTCGCCGGGCAAGGTGCGCGCGAACCTGGTGAACGCGCAGCAGGCGCGGCGCATCCTCGACCGGCTCGTCGGATACAAGCTGTCGCCGTTGCTCTGGGAGAAGATCGCGCGCGGTCTTTCCGCGGGGCGCGTCCAATCGGTCGCCGTGCGGCTGGTCGTCGAGCGCGAGCGCGAGATCCAGGCGTTCAAGCCGGAAGAGTATTGGCGCGTGATCGCGAAGGTGCGCCGGCCCGAGGACGCGAACCTGGGCGACGCCGCCGCGTTCGGCGCGGAGCTGAAGCGCAAGAACGGCGCGACGCTCGACCTCCCGAACGGCGAGGCCGCGCAGTCGGCGTTCGACGATCTGCAGAAGAGCAAGTTCACCGTCACGACGGTCGAGACGAAGCGCAAGCAGATGAAGGCGCCGCCGCCGTTCTCGACGTCGCTCCTGCAGCAGGCGGCGTCGACGCAGTTGAAGTTCGCCGCGCGCCGCACGATGCGCGTCGCGCAGCAGCTCTACGAAGGCATGGACGTCGGCGGAGAAGACGGGTCGGTCGGTCTCATCACGTACATGCGCACCGACTCGTATCGGCTCGCGGGCGAGGCGCTGAACTCGATCCGCGAGTGGATCGCGAAGAAGCACGGCGCGCAGTACCTGCCGGAGAAGCCGAACTTCTATCACGCGAAGAAGGGCGCCCAGGAAGCGCACGAAGCGGTGCGCCCGACGGACATCACGCGCACTCCCAACAAGATGAAGCCGCACCTCACGGCGGAGCAGTACCGCCTGTACCGGCTGATCTGGGAGCGCACGATCCAGTGCCAGATGGCGAACGCGCAGTTCGACCAGACGTCGGTCGTCATCGATGCAACGCAGCCGCAGGCCGGATCGCCGGTGTACCAGCTCACGGCGCGCGGCCGCGCGCTCGTGTTCGACGGTCACCTCAAGATCTCCGGAGTGATGAAGGAGGAAGGCGAGCAGGACCTGCCGAAGCTGACCGAGGGTCAGTCGCTCGACTCGCTCGGCATCGAGAAGACGCAGCACTTCACGCAGCCGCCGTCCAGGTACTCGGAAGCGACGCTCGTGAAGGCGCTCGAGAAGAACGGCATCGGCCGGCCGTCGACCTACGCGGCGATCCTGTCCACCATCCAGGACCGCGGCTACGCGCGGCTCGCGGAGCGCAAGTTCTACGCGACCGATCTCGGCGAGGTGGTGAACGACTCGCTCGTGAAGAGCTTCCCCGAGATCGTCGACGTCGAGTTCACCGCCGGCCTCGAATCGAAGCTCGATCTCATCGAGGAGGAAAAGGCCGAGTGGGTGAAGGTCGTTCGCGATTTCTACGACGTGTTCGAGCGCGACCTGAAAAAGGCGTCGGACACGATGGAGAGCGTGAAGGCGATGCCGGCGCCGGGCGGCGAGAAATGCCCGGAGTGCGGCAAGCCGATGCTGCTCCGCATGAATCGCTGGGGCCGCTTCCTCGGCTGCTCCGGCTACCCCGAGTGCAAGACGACGCAGCGCATCGCGCGTGACGGCTCGATCGAGGCGAAGCGTCCCGGACCGGAGCCGACCGACGAGATCTGCGACAAGTGCGGCAGCCCGATGGTGATCCGCACCGGACGGCGCGGCCGCTTCATCGCGTGCTCGGCGTTCCCGAAGTGCAAGAACTCGTTCTCGGTCGACGAGAACAACAAGCCGATCCGCCCGATCGTCACCGACATCTCCTGCGAGAAGTGCAAGGAAGGGAAGATGGTCGTGCGCTTCAGCAAGCGCGGGCCGTTCCTCGGCTGCTCGCGTTACCCGAAGTGCCGCGGCACGCAGCAGCTCCCGAAGGATCTTCCGGAGGACATCCAGGAGAAGATCAAGGCGCGCAAGCGCCCCGCGCCGGCGGCGGAGAGCGGCGACGAGGCCGAGACGGCCGAGCCCGCCGAAACCCCGGCCGGCGCGTCGAGCGATTCCGCCGACGACTGAGCGCGCGGGCCTCAAGATCGCGCGTCGATCCCTTCGAAAAGGTCTCCTGGGCCCGCCGGGAGACTCTCAGATGTCGACGCGAGCGCGTGCATTCACGCTGATCGAGATGATCGTCGTCGTGGCGATCATCGTCGCGCTGTCGGGCATCCTGGTGCCGGTCGTCACGAACGAGATGTCGGACTCGAAGCTGAAGCGCGCACACGACGCGGTGAACCACATCGCGACGGCGATCGACCGCTACATGAAGGACACCGGCGTCGCGCCGACCGGCAAGAACGGCCGCCGCGACATGCACTGGCTCTACTCGACCGGCCAGATGCCGATGAAGAACGCGTTCGACAGCGGCGCAAGCGGCTCGGTGGCGGACTTCCTCACCGTGAACTCGTGCGGAGTGGAAGGCTGGCGTGGTCCGTACCTGCC
>CAZBOK010000225.1:0-7623 GCA_964493525.1 uncultured Phycisphaeraceae bacterium
CACCAGCAGCCCCTGCATTCCCCCCGACAACGCCCGCGCCGACTCCGCCTCGACGATGAAGTGCAGGTGATTCGACATCACCGAGAAACGCAGCAACCGAAATCCCGACCGCTCGCGCCCTCCGATGAACGCCGCCCTCAGCGCCCGAGCGGCCACGATCGTCCGCAACGACGGCATCGCGCTCGACGACGCGCACGGTCACATGCACCGGCGCCAACCCACGAATCGTGTCGCGCGTCCGATGACGAACGCGCCGCAACGTCGCGCGCGCCGCCCTCGGTCCCGCACCAACTCGTCGCCCGCCCCATCGACGTCCCATTCCGATCCCTCCGTCTCGTGTCGCGCCGCGAAGGCGCATCCGGGTCGCCCCACCCGACACCGAGTGCCCGCGTCGCATTCACACGCACCGCGAACCTCGTGGAAGAAAACGCGACCTCCGCCAAGGACGAGAACCCGACCACCGGCTCGCTCTGCCGTCGCCGGACGGCTCCGACACCGACGATGCAGCGACCGACTGGGCGCAGTCGTCGACGCCGACGCCGGGAGCCGCGAACGTGCCGTGACCGCCGGTCGCGCTCTGCGACCGACGCGACGCTCCGGTAGTGTGTCGACCCTCCGCAGGCCGACACCCCCCGACGGAGCGCCGCGATGTTCCCCGTCCTCGTCGTCCCCGTCCTGCTCGCTTCGTTCGCCGACGGTCCGGTCGATTACGGCCGCGCGCAACTCGACGCGGCGCTCGCCGCGGCGCATCTCGAAGGGCGCGCGAAGGACGTCGCGATCTCCGTCGATCAATCCGGCACTCCCGAGTCGTTCGCGATCGACGTCGCCGGCGGCGAGCACGGCGCGATCGCGATCCACGGCGCCGATCTGAACGGCGCGATGTACGGCGCGCTCGAGCTCGCCGAGCGCGTGCGGATGCGCGGCGCCGATGCGCTCTCGAGGCGCGCGTCGTCCGCGACGCCGTTCCTCGCCGACCGCGGTCTCAACCTCTTCCTGACGTTGCCGTGGGACGTCGAGAACGCGAAGACGAACCTCGACGACGCGGCGCTCTCGGACCCGCAGCGCTGGTGGTTCGCGAACGACGGCTACTGGCGGATGCTGTTCGACCTCATGGCGGACGCGCGCCTGAACTGGCTCGACCTCCACGGCACGTATGACATCGAGTCGACGCGCTTCCCGAACCTCTACGCCTACTTCGTCGAGAGCGATCGCTTCCCCGCGGTCGGGCCGAGCAAGGAAGCGAAGGCGAAGAACCTCGCGCAGCTCGCGCACGTCATCGACCTCGCGCACGCGCGCGGCATCAAGGTGAGCCTCATGTCCTATGAGGCCGTGCTCTACACGCCGCACCGGCCGAAGCCGCCCTATGACGACAACGAGCAGAACAACTTCGATTACACGAAGGAGGTCGTCGAGAAGCTCGTCCGGGCGTTGCCGCAGCTCGACAAGATCGGATACCGCATCGGCGAGAGCGGACACTCCGGCGAGTTCTTCAAATGCTACGGCGAGGCGATCGCCGCCTCCGGCCGCGACATCCCGCTCTACACGCGGAGTTGGGTGACGCGCAAAGCGAAGGTCGTCCCGCTCGCGCGTCAGGCGTCGGACTTCACGGTCGAGATCAAATACAACGGCGAGCAATGGGGAGCGCCGTGGATCATCATGGGCGGCCGCATGGCGGGCTGGGGCAGTTACTCGTTCGAGGACTACCTGTCGGACTCGAGCGTGTACGGCGGCAATGAGCCGACGAAGACGATGTGGCCCGGCAACCCGATCGACGCCGAGCACGGCGGCGGCCAGTGGCCGAGCGAGCCTTACAAGATCGTCTGGCAGGTTCGCGCGAACGGGACGCACCGCATCTTCGCGTTCCATGCGCCCGACCTCGTGCGGCGCTCGATCCAATGCATGAAGCTCGGCACCGCGAGCGGATACACGGTCGAGCCGCCGACCGCCTACTACCCCGCGACCCCCGACAGCTACATCGCCGACCCGAAGAACCGCTGGTGCGAATGGACGATGCAGCGCGACGCGATGTTCGTCCTCGAGTGGGGACGACTCGGATACGACCCGGCGACCGACGACGCGGTGTTCGAGAGCGAAGTCCGAAGGCGATATGGCGACGAAGTCGCCGCAATGTCGGATGCGTGGAAGGCGGCGAGCCATGTGATTACCACGGCGTTCACCGCGCGCGCATTCGGACCGGACCATCGAGATCATGCGCCGGAGTTGGAGACAGGAGGATCTGTCGAAGACTGGGTGGATACTGAGCCCCTCGACACGTTCGTGAGCGTCGGCGTGCGGGAGGCACTGGCCGAAGCTGCGACGAACGCATCCGACGGACGCCGAAACGGAGGCAGCCCCGAGGATCGGCTTCGCACGTTCGCGGCGGCCGCCCGCACGGGGCTCGACAAGTCGTCGACGTCAGGGGCCGCGGTCGAGATCCACGACACACTCGCGATGCTCGCATTTCGCGCGGACTACGACGCGGCACGGATGCGCACGGCCGCCCTGGCTGCAGCGAGACCGGAGGACACGGCGTCGCAGTCACGCGAGATTCGATCTGCATTGGATGCGTGGAATCAACTCTCGCACTCCACCGCAGCGGGCTTCTGGCGTCCGTTCCCCGAGCGGCTCCGCATGGGAACGACGCGATTTCATTGGGCGAACTTGCTCGACTCCGTGCCGCGGGCGGCGATCGAGCCGAAAGAAGAGGGGGCGCAACTCCTGTGCGGCATCGGAACGCGCCCACCCGATGCGAGGCTCGCTTGGAGCGTCGATGGAAACGACGTGGTCGTGTCGATTCCCGCTGCCGATCTCGATCGAGCGTGGGTGCTGGAGAAACCGCTGCCGAGCGCGACGTACTTTCATCGATCCGCGATGATTCACGACGGCGATCGATTCGTGACGCGAATGCGACGGCGCGGATGCGGACACGCGATCGCGGCAGACATTGATGTCAAAGGCGGGGTCTGCCGACTCCTCGACGACACCAAAGAGACCCCCTACCTCGTCATCCCCTCGCTCCCCGGCCCGACTCCGCCGATCTACTCGTCGCAGGAAGCGCTTGCGCACCTCGATCCGCACACGCTGTCGCCCGCGAAGCACGGCCTCCTGCTGATCTCGACGCGCGCGTGGGACTTCCACCGTCACTTCGACGTCGCGACGCAGCGCAAGGTGCTCGACGCGGTCGCGCGCGGGATGACGCTGCTCGTGCTGCAGCAGGACTACACGTCGGGGCGCTACCCGCTGAACTGGTTGCTCGATCCGCCGAAGGTCGAGAACAATCCGACGACGACGTTCGACCCGGGCGACGCGAGCGCGGCGCTCGGCCTCGAGAAGATCGAGACGGATGCGATCCTCTGGCAACCGTTCGCGCCGACGCCGGGCTGGGAGGTCTTCGGCAACGGCGGGCTCGCGAAGAAGACGTTCGGCAACGGCACGATCTGGATGTGCCAGGCGCGCTTGCTGCAGCGGATGCACATCCCGTCCGCGGCGAAGGATCTCCTCGCGCTCCTGAGACTCGGCGGAGTCGACAAGCCGGTCGTCATCCTCGACGCCGGCAGCGAAGGCAATCGCTTCGTCACCTCGGTGATCCCCGACTTCCTGAACGCGCACGACATCCCGTTCGCGACGCTCGGCGAGGTCATTGCGGACGAGCAGCCGGGCGACATCACGAAGGTCATCCCCGGCGCGCCGTGGGACGATCACGTCCTCGACGGCGACGGGCATTCGATGGTGAACGCGTGGCTCGAAGCGAAGGTGAAGTCCGCGGCGGCGCGCCCGATCCCGAAGTCGAAGGACGACCTGCTCGCCGCGCGGCCCGCGCAGCGGACGGAGCTGCTCCGCGGACTCGGACTCGACCCGGAGCCGGAGCGGACACCGCTGAACGCGCGCGTCACCGGCACGATCGCGAAGGACGGCTACCGCATCGAGAAGCTCGTCTACGAGAGCCGCCCCGGCTTCACTGTCACCGCGCACCTCTACGTGCCCGACGCCGCGCACGGCAATGACGGGCATCCGCTGCCGGTGATCGTGAACCCGCACGGTCATTGGGCGCACAAGAAGCTGGAGCCCGTGGTGCAGTTGCGCGCGATCCAGCAGGCGCTGCACGGCTTCCTCGCGCTCGTCGTCGACTCGCCGGGATTCAGCTTCGAGGGGAACACGAAGATCGAGCGGCGCGAAGCCGGGACGCACGACGACGCGAAGCTCGTGATGGGCTCGTGGAACGCGACGGCCGCGTACGTTTGGGATCTCTCGCGCGGGCTCGACTATCTCGCGACGCGGCCCGAGGCCGACATGACGAAGATCGGCATCACCGGCACGTCCGGCGGCGGACTCGCGACGGTCTATGCGTTCGCGGCGGACGAGCGGTACACGTGCGCGGTGCCGGTCTGTTATCCGGTGTCGCTCGAGATCGCGCCGCACAATGGTTGTCTGTGCAATCACGTCCCCGGCACGCTGCAGGTCGGCGATCGCGCCGACGTGCTCGCGCTGCGCGCGCCACTGCCGGTGATGCTGATCGGCGCGGACCAGGACCGCGAGTTCCCGCCGGAGGGCACGCGGAAGTCGGCGGAGAAGCTGAAAGCGCTGTGGTCGTTGTTCGGCGCCGGCGATGCGGTCGACTCCGCGATCTTCCACTCGGGCCACGACTACAACCAGGACATGCGCGAGACCGCACTCGGGTTCTTCACGAAGCACTTGCAGCACGCAGGCGACGGTGGACGCATCGCCGAGCTGCCGTGCGCGCCGCTCGCCGCGGATGCGCCGGAGGGTTTCTGCCTCACCGAGCCGCCCGCGGTTCCGAAGACCATGCGCGACTTCGCCCGCGCGAACGTGGAGCGCGACGTCGGCCGCGACGGCACTTTCGACGATCTCGTGCGGCTCGCGGGCGGCCTGCCCGCGCGCGTCGACCTCGACGTGAGGAGCGCGGACGGACACACGGCCGGCCGGCGCTACGTCACCTTCGCGGCGGAGAACGGCCTGCGAATCCCCGGCGTGCTCGCGATGCCCGAGATCGCGACGACGCCGCGCGGCGCGGTCGTGCTGGTCGCGGACGGCGGAAAGCGCTCCGCGCTCGAGCGGTTCCCGGTCGCCGATCTCGTCGCATCCGGCATCGCCTGCTTCGCGATCGACGCGCGCGGCACCGGCGAGTTGTCGGGCATCGACCAGCGGCTCGCGATCTACCTCGGAGCATCCGTCCCGTTGTGGATGGGGTTCGACGCGGCGCGCGCGGCGGAGGTGCTGCGCTCGATGGGGATCGCGAAGGTGGTCGTCCTCGGCGACGGTGCATGCGGCGCGCAGGCGGCGCTGTTCGCGGCGTCGATCGACCCGACGCTCGCGGGCGTCGCGGGGCTCGGAGGGCTCGAGCGCTGGACCGACGCGTTCGAAGACGGCGTGTCCGCGCTCGCGATCCTGCCGCGCGCGGACCACGCGCCGTCGCTCGAACGGCTGCGGTCGCTCGTGACGGCGCCGGCGCTGTGGACGTTCGCGGGGAAGGCCGACGGCGCGGATGTGTCGGAGTTCGTGCTCCGCGCGATCGGGCGCTGACCGTCAGGTCGCGAGCGGAATGCTGCCGATCCGCACGCTCGAACCCTGGCCCGGGAAGCGATGCACCTTGCGCCACTTCAAATGCACCGTGGTCCCGACGGTCGGACAGGGCGCGGCGTCGGATCGGGGAATGTCCGCCTCCACGAGCTCGCCGGTGGCGTCGAGACTCAGCATCAATCGCGAGATCGGACCGCACGCGAGCGCCTGCCGCACGACGGCCGCGGGCCAGCTCGCTCCGGCGCGCGCGTCGACCAGGACGTCGAGCGGGCGGACGTAGAACGTCCCTTGCGCGTCGGCGAGGCGGTTCGACCCGCCGAGGAAGTCGAGGACGAAGTGCGACGCCGGGGAGTCGTAGACCTCCGCGGCGCGGCCGACCTGCTCGATCTTCGCGCTGTTCATCACCACGACTTCGTCCGCGAGCTCGAGCGCCTCCTCCTGATCGTGCGTCACGAAGATCGTGGTGAGGCCGATCTTGTCGTGGAACTCGCGCAGCCAGCGGCGCAGCTCCTTGCGCACCTTCGCGTCGAGCGCGCCGAACGGTTCATCGAGCAGGAGGATCCGCGGCTCGGGCGCGAGCGCGCGGGCGAGCGCGACGCGCTGGCGTTGTCCGCCGGAGAGTTGCTGCGGGTAGCGCGCCTCGAGCCCGTCGAGCTGCACGAGCTGCAGCAGCTCGCGCGCGCGCGCGACGATCGCGGCGTCGGCCGGACGCTCGCTGCGCTTGCGCACGCGCAGTCCGAACGCGACGTTCTCGAGGACGGTCATGTGGCGGAAGAGCGCATAGTGCTGGAACACGAAGCCGATGCGCCGGCGGCCCGGCGGCAGGCTCGTGACGTCCTCACCGTGCAGGAGGATGCGGCCCGCGCAATCGTCGTCGAGCGTCTCGAGCCCGGCGAACAAGCGCAGGAGCGTCGTCTTGCCGGAGCCGGACGGACCGAGCAGCGCGGTGAGTCCGCCCTTCGGCACCGCGAGGTCGACGCCGTCGACGACGCGCTGCGCTCCGAACGTCTTGGTGAGTCCGGTCGCTTCGAGGCTCATGCGGCGGCTCCGGACGAGACGGTGGACTGGGCTTCGCGCATTCGTCGCGCTTGCCGGCGCTCGACCGCGGTCTTCGCGACGAGCGTGACGAGCGCAAGCAGGGCGAGCAGCGCCGCGACGGCGAACGCGCTCGCGGTATCGAATCCGTTGAACAGCATCTCGACGTGCAGCGGCAGCGTCGTCGTGCGGCCGCGAATGTGGCCGGAGACGACGGACACGGCGCCGAACTCCCCCATCGCGCGCGCATTGCACAGGATGACGCCGTAGAGCAGGCCGAGCCGCACGTTCGGCAGCGTCACGCGCCGGAACGTCTGGAACGGGCCGGCGCCGAGGAGCAGCGCCGCGTGCTCTTCGTCCGCGCCCTGCTCCTCCATCAGCGGGATCAGCTCGCGCGCGACGAACGGGAACGTGACGAAGATCGTCGCGAGCACGAGTGCCGGGACGGCGAAGATCACCTGGATGCCGTGCGCAGTAAGCCACGGACCGAACCATCCGCTCGCGCCGAACAGGAGCACGTAGACCAGGCCGGCGACGACCGGCGACACCGCGAACGGCAGGTCGATCAGCGTGAGGAGCGTGCCGCGGCCGCGGAAGCGGAAGCGCGCGATGCACCACGCGGCGGCGATCCCGAACGCGAGGTTGACGGGCACCGCGATCGCCGCGACGAACAGCGTGAGCAGGAGCGCGGAGACGGCGTCCGGCTCCGACAGCGCGTGGAGCGCGGGCGCGAGGCCGCGGCTCAGCGCCTCGCCGAACACGGTGAACAGCGGCAGCAGGAGGAACAGCGTGAAGAACGTGTACGTGATGCCGATCAACGCGCGCCGCACGATCGGCGGGTCGGTCGTCGCGGGGCGCGTCGACGTCGCGTACGACGTCGCGAGCCGCGGCAGAGTCGAGGGTGCGGTCGGCTCGACCACCTAGTCCTCCGCCCGCGCGAGCATGCGCCGCTGAAGGAGGTTCACGCCCAGCAGGAGCGCGAACGAGACGACGAGAAGGACGGTCGCGATCGCCGTCGCGCCCGCGACGTCGTGCTGTTCGAGCTTGGTC
>CAZBOK010000226.1:0-7615 GCA_964493525.1 uncultured Phycisphaeraceae bacterium
GCCCGCCCGCATGTCCGCCGCCGCCACCGCCGCCACCGTGGCCTTGCGGCCGGCCGGAGCGATCGCGATCGCGCCCGCGGTTGCGCTTCTTCTTGCGCCGCCCGTCCGGCGGCCCGCCGGAGGCCGGCGGAGCGCCGGGTGCGCCGGTCGCCGCGGGCGAATCCGTCGAAGGGGGTGCGACGTCGGTCGCGGGAGCATCGGGAGCGGAAGCCTCCGGAGCCGCGGGTGTCGGCGGTTCCGGGGGCGACGGGACGTTGTCGGGTTCGTTCATGACTCCGGCACCTCGCGTCGCCGGGGTCGAGAGCGTAGCGGAACGCGCGTCGCCGGTCAGGGCCCGAACTCGGGGCAGGACCTCGGCCGCGGCGCGTCCGTGTGCTCCTTCCAGTAGTCGAGCGTGATCTGACGACCGAGCGCGCGGTAGGCCAGGAGCTGCCGTTCCGAGAAGAACTGCTCGATCAAGCTGTCGTGCGGAAAGTTCGGATCGGCCGCGGCGAACTCGTCGATGAACGCCTGCATCGAGCGCGGGAACTCGTTCAGGCGAGCGGCCGACTTGATCCAGATGATCGTGACCGGTCGCGGATCGCCATCGATCGGCAGGTTCTTGATGTGACCGATCAACACCGGGGAGTCCTGAGAGAACTTCGACCAATCGAACTCCAGGTCGGCGCCGAAGTCCGCGAAGAGCTTGCGTTCGACCTCGTGCAGGTCGCCGAACGCGCGTGCGCGTTGGTCCGGTTCTCCCTGGTCCCAGTTCGCAACCTCCGAGTCGCCGCTGCCGTCGCTCACGATGATGGTGCGGCAGCCGCGGCGCACGAGCCCGTACACGCCGGAGTTGTCGAAGTGTCCGCCGTCAGTGATGTAGTACTTCCGCCCTTCGAGCGTTTGCTGATGACCGTGCATCCAGGCGGTGTTGCACGAACCTGTCGAGCCCAACGACGCGACCCACTCGATGACGGTGTGCAGGAAGAACGGAGATATCGCGAGGTCGGCCGCGCGATTCGCGACGACGTGATCGTCACCGCTCACGAATCCGCGGCTCCAGCCGTCGATGTAGTAACCGAGGTCGAGGTTGAACACCTGGAGCAGGTCTTCCACCACGACCGAGAACTCGAGACTGCTCGAGTCCGCCGCGGCGCCGGACGCGGCGACCGCATAGGTCGGCGTCATCCAGAACCGCGCGGAGTCGCGCCACAGACTGAAGACCCCGCAGACCTCCTCTGTCTTCACGTACCCGACGCAGTCCGCGCCGCAGCGCAGCGGCGTGATCTCGAACGCATCGCCGCTTCTGCCGCGGAAGGAGAGGTTGTCGCCGTTCATCGCGAGGTGACAGTTCACGATCCAGAATGGGCGGTTCATCAAAGCCGTGGGCAACAAGAGCGACATCGACTCGCACGCGCCGGGAAGCGTGGGGCCGAGCAGAAGCGGCGTGTCGTAGTCGAACGCGCGGGTGATTCCTTTCCGGTAGTCGTCGCGTACGCCGATGGTGTTCACGTCCCAGTCGAAGATGCCGTTCGCGATCCAGTGGATCGGGACCGCGAGCGTGTTGCCCACGACGCGCCACACGGCTTCGCTCTTCGACGCGCTGTAATGGCTCACCGTGAGGTAATTGCCGTTCTGTCCGAGGTGCTGTTGGTGAGGGCCGCCCAACGCGAACAGCGTGGAGTCCGGGGTCCGGTGATGCAGCATGTACCAGGAACCGATGTACCCGCCGCCCGACACCGTCGACAGGTAACCGGCGTCCTGGAGAACGCCGAGCTCTTCGAGTGCGAGGAGCACGCCGCCGGAGAAGCTCGCACTGCGGACGCCGCCGCCCGACAGCGCGATGCCAAGCGTTGGATCACGCCCTGTGCTGCAGATCGCTTCCCGTTCGTCGCCATACATGAGATCGAGCTTCAGCTCATTCGCCTTGGCGGTGGGAACTCCGCCGTGCTCGCCGCGGATCTTGAACGCGTTGAACGTGTTCAAGGGCCCCATCCGATCGCAGCGCTCCGCGATTCGCTCGTTCTCGCCGTCGTTCTTCGCGCCGCTGGTCGCCGTGGCGTACGCCTTCTCCCTCTTCATCTTCGCGCGAGCGAGGAGTGAGGGAGTCTGTTCCGGCGCAGCGTTCCGGATCTTCTCGAGGAGAGCTTCATCCTGAACGGGCCACCAACGCTGATACTTCGCGCCGCAGCCGCAGAGCACAGCGACCGTCGCCGCGAGTGCAATCCAACGGAAGAACATCACTTCGCCCCTTTCTCGATCTCCGTCACGAGCAACCCGTCCCACACCGACCCGAGCACGGCACGCTCTCCGTCGTCGAACGGCACGATCACGCTTGCCGCGGACTGGCGGCAGCCCCAGCGATCGCAGAACACGCGCGTCATCTCCATCGGCCGCCCGGCGGAGTCGACGGCGACTCGCACCGCCTGCGACGCGTTGTTCTTGCGCCATCCCAGATGGTTCAGTTCGAAACCGAGTCCGGTCTCGTCGCCGGCGATCCAGAGACAGCCGTCTTGAGCGATCGTGATGTTGTCGCCCACGAATCCGAGGTCGCGCGACGACTCCGACTCCAGCTTGGGCTGGTGCGTCACCGGATCGAATCTCACGTCGCACCAATGCAGGAGGTCATCGAGCGACGTCGTGAAGTAGAGCTGCGTGTGGTCCGGATTGAGAGCGATGCCGTTCGGGTATCCGAGACGCCCCACCATGACTCTGTAGGGCAGCCGGCCGGCGAGCGCGTCCTCGCACCAAAGCACTTTCCCATCGAGGCCACCGGGCGCGGTGACGAAGAAGCGGCGGTCGTCGATCGCGACGACATCGTTCGCGTTCTCCATCCGTCCGCTTGAATCCTCCGACGTGGCGACGTGCGTCAGCGTGCCGGACGACTTCGAGTAGTCGAGCACTTCGATCGTGACGTCATCGGCGCAGCGGTGGTTCACGACGAACAACCGCATGCGATCGCCGTCGCGCCAGGCGCTGATCCCGTGGGGGTGGAACGGCGTGCGAATCACGCTGGTCGTCAGATCGGCGAACCGGACGCCTCCGCCATCGAGGTTGAAGAGGTAGAGCGCGCCGGACCGATCAACGTCGGGGCCGCGCAGGTCGCGGCAGGACACGATGAAAGTGTGCGCGTCGACCGGCTCGATGTCCTCAGGACCGCGAATCGGCGTGGGGATCGGCTCGTCGCCCGGCAGCACCGGCGGCGAATCGCAGCAGCAGGCCGTGAGGAATCCGCACGCGAGCGCCGCGAGCAACTCTCGCATCCCTCTTCTCCTCTCCCCGGCACGCCCTCCGCGTGCGTCCTGCGCAGATCGCGCAACCCAGCGCGAACTTTTACCGATTCTCCTCCACCGGGTGAACCGCTCGCGCGCGCGTGACCAGCAGAGCATAGTCGAGTGCGAAGCGCGCCTCGCCGTTCTCGAAGCGGCGCGGCAGGTCGCGGACGAGCGCACGGAGCGCGTCGAGTCCGGCGTCCGAACGGCCGCCGTCGGTGACGCGGTCGTCGACGCCGAGCATCGCGGCGATCTCGTGGATGCGCGCCTTCAGTCGATCGATCGCCGAGACGGGCAGACCGACCTCGTCCTCGATGCGCGCGACGGCGGCCGCGAGCGCGGCGATCGCGCCGGGGTGTTCCTCGGCCGCATGCGCGAGCGCTTCGCCCATCGCGACGTGGCGATCGAGCGCGCGCGTCGCGACCGATGCGCCGAGCACGATCGCGCGCCCGCGGCGCGGATCGTCCGTCGCGCGCTCGAGCGCGCCGAGCGCGGAGCGCCACGCGGCCGTCTCCTTGCCCGCGACGCACGGCGCGACGCCGGCCGCGACGTCGGCGCCCGGCCCGCTCGCGGCGCCGGCGAGCCGCCGGCAGCGCTGCGCCATGCGATGCAGGAACCGCGACAGCTCGCCGATCTCGCCGCGCGCGAGCAGCAGGTCTCCGCACCACGGCACGAGCTCGATCGACGGCGGTGCGCGATCGACGAGGTGCTGAATCGGGAGGTTCGCCGTGAGATGCGCGAGGAAGGGGAGCGCGCCGTCGGCCGCGGGATCGTCGCCCCGACGCCGCGCGTCGATCGCGACGACCGCGACGGCGATGACGCCGTTCTTCGCGGGCACGGCCGACGCCTCGGCCGCCGCGGGGAGCGCGAACGGCCCGAACGCGCCGGCGCCGGCGAGCGCATCCTGGAACGGCGTCGAGAGGCGCGCGGCCGCGTCGGCGTCGAGCGCCGCCGCCACCGCGTCGCCGTCCGCGAGCGCCGTCGGCGCGAACGCGCGCCACGTGATCACCGGGACGACCGCACCCTCGAATTCGGCGAGCGCGTCGCGCTCGATCTCCGCGCGCACGCGGGACAGCGAACGCTTCGTCTCGTCGCGGTTCGGCAGCAGCGCCGCCGAGCCGTTGCCCGGGATCGCTCGACGGAAGGCGCCGGGCCCCGCGTCGGCCAGCGCGTCGAAGACGCGTGCCGCCATCTCGTCCGCGAAGCGCGCGAGCCGCGCGCCGTGCGCGGGTCCGTGAGCGCGGAGCAGGTCGCGCACCCCCGCGAGCCGCGCGACGACGAACAGGAACGGTTCGTTCGGACGGTCAGCGAGCGCGGCCGCTTCGCTCGTCTGGGCGACGAACGTTGCGACGTCGAGCAGCGCGATGCGCCGCGCGACCGGGTTGTCGCCGAGCGGCGTCTCGGCGAGCACCGGCGAGACGGCGTGCAGGAGTCTCGATGCGAACGCGCCCGGCGCTTCGTCATCCTGCGGAGCGAGCGCGTCGAGCGCTGCGTCGAGCGCGGTGACGCGGCGCTGTGCATCGGCGCGCAAACGTTCGATGTCCGGCTCGGCGGGTGGCGCCGGAGCGAACGCGAGCGGCAGGACGTCGCTCGCGGGCGGGACGTCCGGATGCTCGGAAGCGAGCGACGCGATCCCCGCGCGCTCCCAGGCCGCGGCCGCGTCGTCGACGATCGCGGCGCCGACGGCGTCGGCGAACCGCGCGACGCTCGGCACGCGGCGCAGCAGTCGTTCGGCGCGCTCGCGCGAAATCCGGCGGAACTCGCCGCCGCGGCCGGCGCGCACGTCGAGCCGACCTGTCTCCCGCAGCAGTGCCGCCGCGTACCGCACGAACGATTCGTCGATCATTGCGCCGCGCCGGTCACCCGCATTCGTCCCAGCCCGAACGTCGTGCCTTTGCCGACGCCGATCGCGGCGCCGAGTGCGAGCAAGGGCAAGAGCGGAGCGGCGTCACCGCCTTCGACTTCGAAGGCGATCGTGCCCCGCACTCCGAACAGGTTCATCGTCCGGTGCTGGCGAGCGGAGAAGCGTACCTGATCGACGCGCTCGAGGTCAGAGGCGACGGTCGACACCCGTGCGGCGCACGCGCGGAGCGCGGCCCGATCCGCGGCGGTGAGGTCGAGCGGCACGCCCTCGTGTTCGCGCAACAAGGTCGCGGCGCGGCGCAGGAGCGCGCGGATGATCGACGCGAACGACGGCGATTCGACGACCGCGCCGTCCTCCACCAGACGCGCCGGCGTGACCAATTCGATCGCGAAGCGCGGCGAGCGCGCGGCCTCGACCATCGGCAGGAACGCCGACGGCGCGAACGTCGCCGCCCGCGCGGTGCGGACGAACGCGAGCGGCTCGCCCTCCGCGATCACGAGCGGCGCGCCCGCCGGAGCGGCGGCGGTCACGCGCGTCACGTCGAACGCGCCGCGCGAGACGCCGAGTCCGCGCTCCCCCATCCGCGCCGCGGCGTCCACCACGGCCGGCATCCATTCGGTCGCGCGGCCGATCAGCGTGACGTCGAACGAGAAGCGGTCGCCCGGCGCGAACCCGGCCGTCGCGGCCGGCGGGTGGATCCCGTACGGATGCGCGACCGCGTGCTCGAAGATCGCCGGGAACGCGCAGTCATCCGCGACGCGACATGCGTCGCACTCGCGATGACTCGTGACGCAGACCGCGTCCTTGAGCGCGCGGCCGAACGCGCCGCGCAGCGTGCTGCCCGAGAACGCCGGCAGCGCGATCGGCGCGCGCGCACGCGCTTCCACGACGAGCGGGAGGATCCGCAGGCGGTCGAGTGCGCTCAGCACCCGTTCAACACCACGAGTTCGTCAGGACTTCGCCGAGCCCGCCGGCGCCGGGGACGATGTAGTCGTGGTCGCTCAAACCGCGCTCGCGATCGAAGTGCACGCCCGGCATCGCCGCGAGCACGTCGGGCGGCGACATCCCGCGGTCGACGCGGCCGGCGTACACGCGCAGCTCCGGCGCCTCCTTCGCGAGCAGCCGCAGCGACTCCGGCGTGACGATGAGGTGCATCGCGACCGCGATCGACGGCGCGCCGAGGTCGCGCTTCTTGTAGGTCTCGAGCACGCGCAGCACCGTGCTCCCCGTTGCGCCCATCGGGTCGGGCACCAGCAGGACGCGTCCCGCGAGCGGCCCGCCGATCTTGCTGCCCGCCGCGTCGACGCCGATCACGCGGCCCGCGGCGTCGGCGATGCGCGCGAAGTAGAAGTGGTCGATGCGGACGTTCTTCGCCGGCAGGATGCGCCCGATCTCCTCGTACACCGCGAGCGACGGCACCGCGCCCGCGCGCAGCACATTCGCGATGACGATCTCCACGTTCGGATCGAGACCCTCGCCGGCCCACACGCCGAGCGGAGTGTGCTCGATCATCCGCGTCGGTTCCGATCGCCGCGCCAGCGGGAACTCCCGCGCGAGCACGCGCGCGAGCAGCAGCCGATAGAACGACCGCACCAGCTCGAGCAGCTCCGGCGGATGCGCCGCCGGCGAACCGACGCGCGCGAGCAGCGTCCGCGTGAACGCGTCGTCGAGCACGTGCACGCGCGGTCCGTAGCGATGGTCGAGGCACAGCGGTCGATCGGAGGCGGACATGGCGCGCCAGTGTAGAGGCGCGAGTCGAAGCGGGGGCTGCGCACGCAGCCCGAGTCACCCGCGAGCTCGACGCTCTCGAACGAGGTTCCGCGCTCTCGCGCGAAACCTCGGACTCGACCTCGTGAATACGGCGCTTCGCGCCGCCGCAGCCCGCGGCCGCGGAGGTTCCGACCGCGCAGAATCTTCCCGAGCTGACGCGACTGCCGGCGGTCGGAACCTATGATCCCGGCCCATGCGTCGCGTCCTACCCATCGCCGTGTTCGCTCTCGCCCCGCTCCTCCCGGCCTGCGCTTCCGTGAACGACCTGAAGCGCGGCGACCTCACCGTGCCACCCGCGATCATCCTCGAGTCGGGCGAGTCGGCGGACGTCGAGCTCGACGTCCCGCTGAACGCGATCCTCGACGCGCGCGTCGCCGGCGGTCTCACCGCGATGGACGAAGAGCGCACCGTCGCCGCGATCCGCGCGCAGGCGATGCGCAACTCGTCCTCCGCCGTCCCGCGCCTCGAGCAGCTCGTGTTCGACGCGTCCGACGAAGTCCGCATCCAATCGCTCGCCGCGCTCGAGCAGATGAACTCCGTCTCCTCGCTCCCCGTGATCGCCGAACTCGCGACCACCATCTCCCGCGAAGACGTGAACGAGACCGCCTACCAAGTCTTCTCGAAGCTCTCCGGAACGCAGGTGAACTACCTCGACCGCAAGAAGCTCGAGCAAGTCCTCGCCGACCGCGGCATGTCGAAGACGCGCTGAGCCAGCGCGCCCCGAGAAGTC
>CAZBOK010000227.1:0-7600 GCA_964493525.1 uncultured Phycisphaeraceae bacterium
CCGATTCGAGCTTCCCGTTGCTGACGACGAGTGCGACCTGATACGCGCCCTCGAGGTCGCCACGGAACCGCGGCGTCGCGCTCCCGCCGTCCTCGAGGACCGGATGCGCCCCGTCGGGCGCCGACGCGACCGACCAGCGGTACTCGATCGGCAGCCCGCGCCGCTCGCGGCTCGCCGACCCGTCGAGCTGCACCGTCTGCCCGACCTTCGCGCTCACGTTCCCGCCCGCGTCGGCGATCGGCGCGACGTTCTCGAGCTCCACGCCGTCGATCCACTCGGAGAGGATCTTGTACTGCTCGCTGTCCTTCTTGAACTGGTACTGCGTGCCGCCGCTGTGCGGAAGGCCGCCGTCCTTCTTCACGAGCGGCTTCAGGATCAGGCGGCTCTCCATCGGCGCGTTGAACTTCACGAACTGCATCACGGTCGTGAGGTTCTTCGCGGTCGCGTCCGCGGAGAGACGCCCGGTGAAATCGGGCTTCTCGAGGATGAGGCGGCCGGCGCCCGCGTCGCCGTGGCACCCGGCGAACGAGCAGTTGCGCAGCAGGAGCGGTTGGACGACGTCCTCGAAGTACACCGCGTCGGGTTCGCTCCGCACCGAACGCGACGCGTCCTGACGCGCGTGCGCGAGGAGAGCGAGCGGCAGGACGGCGAACACGACGAGGACGAGCGACAGGATGCGGCGCACTGCGGAGGCCTCCGGCGGTGTCACTGTATCGGCGCGCCCGCGCCCGGTTGCGGCCCCGCGCCGATTCGACGCCTCGCAACCGCGCCGTGGTTCCGCCGGCCCGTGTTATGGTTTCGCGCTTCGTGCCGCGCGAACCGCGCCGCCCGACCGTGGAGGATGCTCGTGGCGAACCTGACGTCGATGTCGATCCGTTGCGCGTTGCTCGCGCCGTTGGTCACGTTGTGGGGTTGCCCCCCGACGCATCCCGACAGCGATTGGGGCGAGAGGTCGCGGGACGTGAGTCCGCTCGCCGCCGGCGCGCCGGCCGACCACTTCTTCGAGATCTCGGCGAAGAAGGAGCAGAACTCCGCCGAGTGGTTCGAGACGTTCCCGATCGAGCTGTGGGCGCCGTTCACGTTCGAGATCACGGCCGGCCTGTTCGACCCCGCGCACGCCAACCTGTCGGGAGGCACGTTCGACATCGATGTCCAGTCGGCCGACTTCATGTCCGCCGGCGCGCAGTTCCATTCGATGACGGTCTCGCCGCTCGGCGGCGGAGGGCTCTCGGTCGAGGCGGAGTCGAGCCTCGACCCCGACAACGTGGTCGGCACGCACGACTTCCCAGGCGCGACCGAGCTCGACTTCCGTTTCGAGGTGGTCAGCGGGATGCTGCACTTCCTCGCGCGCAAGCGCAGCGATCCCACCTTCGTCGATCTGGGTGCAGTCTCATTGCCGGTGCAGACCACGCCGCTCGTGCCCGGCTTCGGCGCGATCGACCTCGGTCACAAAGTGCGGATCGGTTTCGATCACGCGCGGCTCCTCGCCGACGCGCTGCCGCCCGGCACGCCGACGGACCGGAAGAACGCGGGCAACGCGATCCGCCTCGCCGCGCTCGTCGCACTCGAAGCGTTCTATCAGGTCGACGGACCGACGCCGGATTTCCCGAACGCTTCAGCTCTCCTCGCGACGACGCTCGCCGACGTCGACCTCGCGAAGACGCTCGTGAAGGTGCTGCCTTCGGGTCACGTGCGATCGAGCGCCCTCAAGCGGCTGAAGAAAGCGCGCAGCAAGCTGAAGGCGGCGGTCGCGCGCGTCGACGACGGGAAGTCGGCGGCCGCTTATTCCAAGCTGAAGGCGGCGTTGAAGCAGTTCTTCCTCGCCACCGAGACGGTCGACCCGATCTGACGCGCGGTCACGCTTCCTTCGCGGCTTCCTCGGGCAACTGGATGTCGTTCACGCCGAACAGCTCCTGCGTCTCGGTCGGGATGTACTCCGCGAGGTGCGCGAGCTGCGACGACTCCTTCACGAGGTTGCGCGCAATCACCATCCGCTGGATCTGGTTGGTGCCCTCGTAGATCTGCAGGATCTTCGCGTCGCGGTAGAACTTCGCGATCGGGTAGTCCTCCATGTATCCGTACCCGCCGAACACCTGCACCGCGTCGGTCGCGACCTTCACCGCGACGTCGGTCGCGAAGCACTTCGCCATCGCGGCCTGCTTGGTGACGTTCGGCTCGCGGCGATCGGACGCCGCGGCCGCGGCGTAGACGAGCCAGCGCGCGGCCTCGGTCTGCATCGCCATGTCGGCGAGCATCTGCTGCACCATCTGGAACGAGCCGATCGTCGCGCCGAACTGGCGGCGGCGGTTCGCATACACGACGGCGAGATCGAGCGCGCCCCGCGCCGCGCCGGCCGCCTGCGCCGCGACGCCGGGACGCGCGAGGTCGAGCGTCATCATCGCGTGCTTGAAGCCCATGCCGGGCCGGCCGCCGAGCAGGTTCTCCTCGCCGAGCTGCACGTGGTCGTAAACGGTCTCGACGACGGGGACGCAGCGGATCCCCATCTTGTCCTCGACCTTGCCGATGCGGAAACCGGGCGTGCCCTTCTCGACCACGAACGCCGAGATGCGGCGTGACTTCGACGTCGGATCGCTGACGCAGAACACGGTGTAGATGTCGGCGACGCCGCCGTTCGTCGTCCACTTCTTCTCGCCGCGCAGGAGCCAGCCCTTCTCGTTCTTCTCGGCGCGCACGCGCAGCCCGCCGGCATCGGAGCCGGCGAACTTCTCGGACAGCGCGAACGCGCAGAGCTTCTTGCCGGACGCGATCTGCGGCAGCCAGCGCTGCTTCTGCTCCTCGGTGCCGCCGACTTGCAGCGGGAACGAGCCGAGCGCGTTCACCGCGAACGCGACGCCGTAGCCCGAGTCCGCGCGCGCGAGCTCCTCGACCACGACGCACAGCGAGAGCACGGAGCCTTCGGTGCCGCCGTACTCCTTCGGGATGAAGACCCCGAGCAGCCCCTCCGACGCGACGATCTTCGTCGCCTCCCAGTTGTACTCCTGCAGCCGGTCGTACTTCTTCGCGAGCGGGCGCACGTACTTCTCCGCGATCGCGCGCGCTTTCTCGCGCCACTTCACGGTGGAGTCGGGGAGTTCGAGGGCCATCGGAAACCTCGGTGATTCGTCCGGGGGAAAGAAGTCCGGGACTCTATCAAGCGGCGCCAACGCGGGCGACGGGCGCGTTCACCCTCCCGAATCCGGATGCTCCGTCTCGTTCCCGTCCACTCCGATCGGCGGCGCGCCGTCCCGGACCGTCGCCCGTGCCCGGCACATCCTTTGCACTTCCCGCCGTCACCCCACCGCCTCGCGCTGCATTTCCCGATTGGAGCCCGCCAATGTCTCCGCACCCTCTCACCCGCGCGCTTGCCGCGGCGGTGGTCGCATCGGTCTCGTCCGTTTCCGCGTTCGCGCTCGATCCGCCCCGGAACCTGCCGGGCGATCTCGCGCGCGTCGCCGCCGCGCCCGGCGAGTCGAACGTCGCGATCGCCGAGGGCGGTCCCGGCGCGCTCGTCGTCTGGCAGGACACGCGCACGTCGATCTCGGGGATCATCAACGCGGCGTACGAGCCGCTGCTCGGCAACCAGACCGACGTGTACGGCATGCGGCTCGACCAGAACGGTCAGCCGCTCGACGCGACGCCGATCGTGATCTCGAACCTCGGCCGCAACCAGACGCATCCGCGCGTCGCGTGGAACGGCAGCAACTGGCTCGTCGTCTTCGTCAGCGAGCGGCCCGACTGGTACTTCTTCGAGGACATCGTCGGCGTGCGCGTGTCGCCGCAGGGCGCCGTGCTCGATGCGACGCCGATCACGATCCGCGCCGAGCTGAATTCGCCGGCGAACTACTACGGAACCAACCCGAGCGTCGGGAGCGACGGCGTCAACTGGATCGTCGTCTGGGAGGACTGGATCCCGGCGAGCGGCAACCCGGCGGTGAAGGGGACGCGCGTCCGGAACGACGGCGTCGTGCTCGACCCGACCTGGCCGATCCTCCACAACAACGGCAACGATCCGTTCGGCCCCAACGACCCGCAGGTCACCTTCGCGAACGGCGAGCTGCTGCTCGCTTGGCGCGACCCGGTCTACTCGCGGCTGCGCGGACGGCGGCTGACGACGGCGCTGGTTCCCATCGCCCCCACCTTCGTGATCGCGACCAGCGTCGCGACGCAGCAGCGCCCGGCGCTCGTGAGCGACGGCGCGCAGCACTACCTGCTCGCGGACTCGCGCCTGTTCCGCATCAGCTCGACGGGCTCGGTGCTCGACCCGACCGGCATCGTGATCCCGGCCGCGGGCGTCGGCGTGCCGCAGCAAAGGAGCGCCGCGTGGAACGGCAGCTCGCTCTCGATCGTGCAGTCCGGCGTCCCCGTGGCGGGCCAGGACTCCGAGATCTTCCTGTCGCGCATGTTCTCGAACGGCACGTTCCAGGACGCGGTGCCGTTCGCGATCACGACGCATCCGGACGATGACTCCGATCCGGTCGCCGCCGGCTCCGGCGGACGCACGCAGACGGCGTTCATCGCACGCGGCCACGCGCTCGAGCATTTCGAGGACGTGCGCGGCGTGAGCGTCGATGCCGCCGGCGTCGCGGCGCCGCAGGTCGAGGTCGCCGCCGGACTCGAGCGGCAGGACTGGGCGCGCTCGATCACCGCGCCGTTCGGACACCTCGTCACGTTCGCCGGCCACTCCTCGCAGACGACGCGCGCACTCGCGCAGCGCGTCGACGCGAGCGGCAATCCGATCGACGCCGAGCCGGTCGTGATCGCGACCACGGTCGGGACACGCCCGATGTTCGTCAGCTCCGCGTGGAACGGCAGCGAGTTCCTGCTCGCGTGGGCGGATCAGCAGGGCCCCGTGTTCGCGCGGCGCTACTCGATCGACCTCGCGCCGCTCGACCCCGCGCCGGTGCAGCTGTTCGCGACGGGCGGGGCGCCGGGCGTCGGCGCACTCCCCGGCGGCGACTTCCTGGTGGCATCGAACTACTTCTTCTCCGGCGACCAGAGCGTGATCCACGGCGTCCGCATCGACGCGGCGACCGGCGCGGTGAAGGACGTCGCCCCGTTCGACATCAGCGGCAGCTACGCGTTCGATCCGAAGATCACGCCGGTCGGCGGCCGGTGGCTCGTCACGTGGTCGAGCAAGCCGACGCATGACAGCCCGGCGACGTCGATCCGCGCGCGCTTCGTCGACGCGAGCGGCGCGCTGCCGGCGCCGTCGTTCGTGCTGAACACGATCGGCTTCGCGCTCGAGCACGACGTCGCGGTGAACGGCGACCGCGTGCTGGTGACGTGGCAGGACAACGCCACTCCGACCGACGCGATCGAAGGCCGCGTGCTCGACGCCACGGGCGCGTTCGTCGGCGCGGACTTCACGATCGCGGACGAAGTCGGCGACCAGATGTTCCCGACCACGTGCGCATCCGGCGATGGCTTCGTCGTCGCGTGGGTCGACTACCGCTCGAACGTCGGCGTCGACCAGCTCCGCGGCGATCTCTACGCGACGCGCGTGACCTCGAGCGGCGCCGTGCTCGACGGCAACGGCGTGCAGTTGACGAGCGGCGTGCTGCCGGAAGATCTCCCCGATCTCTCGTCGTCCGGGTTCACCTACGTGTTCTATGACGCGCTCGGCGGCGACGGTGTCACGAGCGCCGACGTGCCGCGGATCACCTACCGCCGCGTCGACGACTTCTTCCCGAGCCATTGGACGGACGTCGGCACGGGCGAGTCGGCCGGAGCGCGCGGCGCGCCGGCGCTGGTCGGGTTCGGTGACGCGAGCACGATCGGCGGGCCGTTCTCGATCCGCGTCGCCGGCGCCGCGCGTGACGCCGACGCGCTGCTCGTCCTCGGCACGAACCGCGTCGACGCGCCGTTCCTCGGCGGCACGCTCGTGCCCGCGCCGACGATCGTCCTGCCGGCGCACACCGACGCGAACGGCGACATCACGCTGGCGTCGACGTGGCCCGCGGGCGTCCCGTCCGGCTTCGTCGCGTGGTTCCAGGCGTTCGTCGCCGACGCGGGAGCGATCCGCGGGGCGGCCGGAACGAACGGCCTCCAGCTCACGGTGCCGTGAGCGCAGGAGGTCCCCTACCGATGGATTCGCCGGCGGCGCGGCGCGCTCAATCGAGCGTGTCGTTGCCGCCGTGCGTTTTGATGACGGTGTCGCCGTTCACGACCGCGCCGCTCGTGTCGACGACGTCGTGCCCGTTTCCCGCCGTAATCGTGAGGTCGCCGCCGACGGCGATCTCCCGTCAGGCTTCGCGCGCGACGAACGCTTCGAACGACCGGGCGTCGGCGGCGGGCGAGACCACGCCGGGCGGCGTCGACTCGTGCCACGCGCGGAACGCGCGCGCGAACGCGGCGCCGTCCCGCTCGAACCAGTCGATCGCGACGCGCGAGCAGTTCATCAACCGCTCGAAGCGCAGCTTCGCGACGATCAGCGCGGTGATCGCGACGCCGCGCGCATTCGCCGCACGCACCGCAGCCGCGAGGGACGCGTCGAGCGCCGGGTCGTCCGCGATCGCGCGGAACGCGGCGGCCGGATCGCGCGATCGCAGCGCCGCGCACATCCGTTCCTGCAGCCGCGCCGCGCCCGATCGCGTCATCGGATCATCTCGCGCAGCCGGCGGATCTCGCCCTCGAGCAACGGCACGTCGTCGTCCTCGACCGTGCCCTCCATCCGTTCGAGCGTGACGGCCTCGAGGTTCGGGCACTTCGGCAGCGTCCATTCCAGCAGTTCGAACACCGCCTCCGGCACCGCGTCGTCGTGGCTGTCGAGCCGCATCACCGCGCGATCCTTCAGCCACGCGGGGTCGCTGTCCTTGCCGCCCGAGACGTGAATCTCGATCACGCGTTCGAGCGGCAGCCGCGCGATCCACGCGCGCGGATCGAACCCCGCGTTCACCGCCATCGTGTGCACGTTGTGCAGGTCGAGCAGGAGCCGCCCGCCGTCGACGTCGACCGCGCGACCGAGGAACGTCGCCTCGTCGAGAGGGTCGGCGAGATGGAAGTAGGTGACCGAGTTCTCGAACCCGACGCTCGGCACGACGCGCCGCATCGCCGCGAGCGACGCGCGCGCGGCCACGAGCACGTCGTCGGTCGGCGGCGCCGGCAGATGCAGCGAGACGTCGTCGCCGCCGACGAGGCACGCGCCGAAGTGGTCGGTGTACCAGCGGAAGTCGAGCGCCGCGTGGACGCGCGCGACGTTCGCGACGATCGCATCGCGCCGCGCCGCGATCGCGGCGTCATCGCCGACCGAGCACGGCGAGATCGCGACGCCGTGAGCGATGAACGGCTTTCGGAATCGATCGCCGAGCGCGCGGTACATCGCGAGGAACGAGTTGTCGCACGTCTCGCCGTTCGCACGCGTGAACCACAGCGTCTCCGGCGTCGCCTCGAAGAGGTCGACCCGATGAAGCAGCGGCTCGATTCGGTCGAGGAACTCCTTCGAGGGCTGCAGCGAGAACGCGAGGGCGGGCATCGGCGGAGCGTCAGCGTTGCTGCGTGAAGAAGTAGAGGAAGCGCTCGGCGAGCGGCGAGACGCTGGCCTGGCCGCACTCGATGCCGTCGCTGCGAGACTCGACGACACCATCCAACTCGAGCTCGCAAC
>CAZBOK010000228.1:0-7586 GCA_964493525.1 uncultured Phycisphaeraceae bacterium
AACGCATCATCCGGGACGAGCGCCGCGTCGGGCGACACCACGGCCGTCGCGCCGGCGATCCCGTTCGCGGCCGCGTTCGTGCGCGCGAGGTCGACCGCGCGGACCGACGCGTCGACGAGGAGGCAGCGCTCCGCGCCGGAGCGCGCCGCGGCGACCAGGCCGAGGGCGCCCGCGCCGCAGCCGATGTCGAGCACGGAACGCGCGCCGGCGAGCGCCGTCTCGAACGCGTGCGAATCGAGCAGCGCGGCGCTGCCGCCGTCGAGACGCCCCTGACTGAACACTCCGGGACGCGTCGTGATCGCGAGCGCGCGCTCCCCCGCCGGCAGCTCGAACGTCCGCCGGCGGTCCTTCACGCGCGCCGCGCGCGCACCGCGACGTGCGCGGAACACGGCGCCGACGTCGGGCTCGCGACGCACGGCGTCGACCGCGTCGAACACGTCCTCGAGCAACGACTCGAGCCAGCTCGGATCGCGGTTGTCGGTCGCCGCCCACAGTGCGCCGCCCTCGACGAGCGCGGCGCTCGACTCCTCGACGATCTCGCGCGCCAGCAACGCGTCGCCGCCGCGCGGGAACGGCAGCGCGATCGCCCCGAACGGAGCGCCGCCGAATCGCGCGTCGCCGCGCGCTTCCTGCCACGCGATCCCCGGGAGATCGGCGGCGGCGATCACTTCGATCCCTCGCGCTCCGTTGCGCTCGAGCGTCGCCCGCGCGCGCTCCGCGGCGAACGCATCGATCTCGAAATGGACGATCGGCGGCGCGGCGCCCGGCCAGATGCGCGACGCCGCGAGCGCGACGGCCGGCGCGGACGCGAACCCGCACAGCAGCGCGCCCCCTTGCGGCCGCGCCTTCGGCAGCGCCTCGATCAGGAGACGGCTCGTGGTCCGCATCCCCGCGCGCGTCGCGAACGACAGCGCGCCGCCGCGGACGCGCTCGACGCACGCCGCGCGATCGGGATCGCCGAGGACGAAGTCCGCTCGCTCCACTCGTTCCGCTCCGCGCGTTCGATTCGATTCGCGGCCGACGCCGCGCCGGTCCGCGCGCCGCGGCGCGAACTTACCCGACCGCGGAAACTTGCCGTGCGCGAGCACGCCGAACTGGAGCGCGAACGGACGTCTTTCGAACGCGCGGAATGCCTCACGACGCGCACCGCTTTCGGACGATCAACAGGTCGCGGCGATCCTGAAGCGACGCGAGGACTTGCCCGAGATGAGCACCTTGGATCCTTCACAACTCGATCTCCTCCCGTTCGGCGCACTGCTGGTGACCGCACGGTTCGAGATCAAGTTCGCGAATCGCCGCGCGCTCGCGGATCTCTCGACGCACGGCGACGCGTGCGTCGGGCGCGCGCTGTTCGACGCGCTCCCCGCTCTCGGCACCAAGAAGCTGCGCGCGGAGATCGAGTGCTTCGCGGGCGCGCCGGACGGAACGGGATCGCACGCGTCGATCGGCGTCGTTCCGCACCTGGTTCCCGCTCCGCGCAGCGGCGACGAAGTCGCGCACGCCGGAGCCGAGGTGCACCTGGTGCGCGTCCTGGCACCGGCGCAGGACGCCGCCGACGCACCGGAGCTGATGATCCTGTGGGTCGACGCGCCGCACGTGATCGGCCTCGCTCGGGACGTCGCGTCGCTGCGCGCGACGCATCGCGAGCTCGACGGCGTCCGAGACGCGCTGTTCGACGCGCTGCGCCAGCAATCCGAATCGATGCGTCGATTCGCCCACCACGGCCGCGCGTCGGTGCAGGCGGTGAACGGCGTCGTCGATCTCCTGACCGCAGGAACCTGCACTCCGGAGCAACGCGCGTCCCTCGGGCTGATCGCGGCGTCGATCCGGCAGCTCGACCGCCTGTTCACCGGAATCCTCGATCCGCGCTCTCTCTCCGCGGGCAGCGCGGCGCGACGCATCGTGAACGGCGCGGACCTCGCGCGCTCGCGCGTCGACGTCGTGCGGGAGGCGCGCTCGCTCGAGATCCTGCTGGTCGAGGACAACGCGACCAACCGGCGCATCGTCACCGCGCTCTTGAAGAAACGCGGCCACCAGGTCACCGGCGCGGCAAACGGCCGCGAGGCGGTCGCCGCGCTCGAGCGCGCCAAGTTCGACCTCGTGCTGATGGACGTGGCGATGCCGGTGATGGACGGCATCGACGCGACCAAGACGATCCGCTCGTCGCAGAACGGCGGACGGCGGCGCGTCCCGATCGTCGCGCTCACCGCGCACGCGCTCGAAACCGATCGCCGCACGTGCCTCGCGGCCGGCATGGACGACTTCCTCGCCAAGCCGATCGACGTCGTCGAGCTCGAGCGCGTCCTCGCCTGCTTCGCGCACGAGGCCGCGGCGGGCGATCCTCCGTCGGTCGCCGGCGTGCGCGAGCGGCTCGAGGAGCTGGGAGCGGACGCGGACGAAGCGTTCCTCCGCGAGGCGCTGCGCGACTTCGCGTCGAGCACGCGCGGCCTCGTCGCCGACCTCGATGCGCGTCTGGCGGCCGCGGACCTCCCGGAGGTCGCGACCCTGGCGCACCGGCTGGTCGGCACCGCCCTGTCGCTCGGCGCGCGCGAGCTCGCGGACCTCGCGCGGGACCTGGAGACCTCTGCCCGCGACGGCCGGGCCGAGGACGCGCGCGGGGCGCGCGCGAAAGTCGCGGCGGAAGTCGGCCGCGTGCTCGAATTCTGCGAACGTCTCACGCGCGAACACGAGCTGACCGCCCCCGCGGGTCCCGTTCCGCTCGATTGACCGGACCTCCGCTCACGTGTAGCGTCACCGGATTCTCCGAGAGTCCGGAGGCGCAGTGCTCGCGCAATCCCGTCCCCACGCCACAGCGACCGCTCGACCGCGACACGGCCTCGCGTCCGATCTCGGCGAGCTCGCCAAGGTGCGCATCGGCGCCCTCGTGCTCGTCACGACGGCGCTCGGCTACTGGACGGCCTCGCCGGAGCGGATCGACGTCGTCCACTTCGCGCTCGCGATCCTCGGCACCGCGCTCGCCGCGTCCGGCGCGAACGCGCTCAACCAGCTCGCCGAGCGCGACCTCGACGCGAAGATGCTGCGCACGCGGAACCGGCCGCTCCCGGCCGGGCGCATCACGCCGCGCGCCGCGTTCGCGTTCGGCGCCGCGTGCGCCGTGGTCGGCACGCTGCTCCTCCTCGTGGAGGTGAACGCGCTGACCGCCGCGCTCGCGCTCGGGACGGTGCTCACGTACACGCTCGCGTACACGCCGCTCAAGCGACGCACTCCGCTGTGCACGCTGGTCGGCGCGATCCCCGGCGCGATCCCCCCGGTGATGGGCGTGACCGCGGCGTGCGGCGCGATCACCGCGGACGCGCTCTGGTTGTTCCTCTTCCTGCTGCTGTGGCAGATGCCGCACTTCTTCGCGATCGCCTGGCTCTACCGCGCCGACTATGCGCGCGGCGGCTTCCCGATGCTGGCGGTCGTCGACAAGGACGGCTCGCGCACCGCGCGCCAGAGCATCGGGTACACGGCATTCCTCACGGTGGTCGCGGCGTTGCCGTTCGCGTTCGGCACGCGCGGAGTCGCGTACCTCGTCGCGACGCTCGCGCTCAACCTCCTGTTCGGCGTGATGGTCATGCGGTTCGCGCGCGCGAAGTCGGACGCCGCGGCGCGGCGCGTGTTCCTCGCGTCGCTCCCCCATCTGCCGCTGCTGCTCGCGGCGTTCGTCGCGCTGCCGTGATCGCGGCCCGCGCCGCATGATCGACGTCCACGACCTCCCCGGGCTGAACGCGATCCTGAACGGGACGTCTACCGTTCTCCTGCTCGCCGGGCTCGTTTCCATCAAGTCGGGCCGCATCACCGCGCACAAGCGGTTCATGATCGCGGCGACGTGCGTCTCGGGCGCGTTCCTCGTCTCGTACCTGATCCACAAGTTCGCGGCCGGCGTGACGTACTACCCGCAGGAGAAGGGGCACCGCTCGCTGTACCTCGCGATCCTCGTCACGCACACGATCCTCGCGATCGTGAACGTGCCGCTGATCACGCTCACGTTGATTGCGGGGCTCCGCGACCGCATCGACCGCCACCGGAAGCTCGCGAAGTTCACGTTGCCAAGCTGGCTCTACGTCAGCGTCACCGGCGTCATCGTTTACTGGATGCTGTACCGGTGACGAGCGGCGCTTAGTCTCGTCGTCCCGCGTCATGACGCTCTTCACCCGTGAACTGCTCGAAGTCCGCGAGCGGCGCATCTACGCGCCGTACGCGTTGTTCGCGGGCGACTCGCGCGGGCGGCGCCACGCCGAGCCGGACGATCCGCTGCGCACGTGCTGGCAGCGCGACCGCGACCGCATCGTCCACTGCGCCGCGTTCCGCCGCCTCGAGTACAAGACGCAGGTGTTCGTTTTCCACGAAGGCGATCACTTCCGCACGCGCCTGACGCACACGCTCGAGGTCGCGCAGATCGCGCGCTCGGCGGCCGCCGCGCTCGGGCTGAACGAGACGTTCGTCGAGGCGCTCGCGCTGACGCACGACCTCGGCCACCCGCCGTTCGGTCACCAGGGCGGCGAGGCGCTGCACGCGAAGCTCGTCGACCACGGCGGGTTCGAGCACAACGTGCAGGCGCTGCGGATCGTCGACGTGCTCGAGCGGCGCTACCCGAACTTCCCGGGGCTCAACCTCACGTTCGAGCTGCGCGAAGGGATCCTCAAGCACGGGCCAGCCGGAGCGATCGGCGTGGAAGCGGCGGCGCCGGAGCTGTTCCCGATGCGCAAGCCCGCGCTCGAGACGGTGCTCGTCGACCTGTGCGACTCGGCGGCCTACGACCACCACGATCTCGACGATGGGCTCACGAGCGGCCTCCTCGACCTCGAGGAGCTGGCCGCGTCGGTGCGCATCGTCCGCGAGTGCCTCGACTCCGCGCGCCGCGACCACCCGGCGGCGACGGAGCGCGACCTCCGGCTCGCCACCGTGAACCGCTTCGTGAAGCGCGTGGTGCTCGATCTCGTCCGCACGTCGGCGGAGCGGCTCGAGCGCGCGGCGCCCGCGTCGTCCGACGCCGCGCGCGACGCCGGCGGATTGATCGCGTTCTCACCGGAGCTCGAGCCGCTGCAGACCGAGCTCGAGGATTTCCTGTTCGCGCGGTTCTACCGGCATCCGCACGTCGTGAGCTCGATGGAGCGCGCGAAGCGCGTGCTCGCGGAGCTGTTCGACGCCTACCTCGAACGACCCGAGCGTTTGCCCGCGGAAGTCCGCGCACGATCGGCGCGCGACGGCATGCATCGCACCGTGTGCGACTACGTCGCCGGGATGACCGACCGGTTCGCGGAGCAGGAACACCGGCGGATCGTCGCGCCGGCGGAGCGCCCGTGACCGACGAAGCGGCGCTCGCGGCGGAGCGGAAGGCGCTGCTCGCGAACTGCGAGAAGGCGGTCGGCCACGCGTTCGTGGACCGCTCGCTGATGGAGCTCGCGCTCACGCACTCGTCGTTGAAGGACGCATGGACGCCGTCGAACGAGCGGCTCGAGTACCTGGGCGATTCGGTGATCGGGCTCGCCGTCTCGGAGCATCTGTTCCTGAACTTCCCCGATCTCCAGGAAGGCGAGCTGACGCGCATCAAGTCGGTCGTCGTCTCGCGCACGGGCCTGGCGAAGCTCGGGCGTGCGCTCGATCTCCAGCGCTTCCTGCGCGTCGGGAAGGGGCTGCGCTCGCGGCGCGCACTGCCGCAGTCGCTTCTCGCGAACTGCCTCGAGGCGCTCGTCGGCGCGATCTACCTCGACGCCGGGTTCGAGGTCGCCCGCGATCGCGTGCTGGAGTGGATCGACCGGCCGATCCGCACCGCCGCGGCGCGCCGCGACGGACGCAACTGGAAGGCGGAGCTGCAGCACTCGATGCAGCGAACGCTCGGCCGCACGCCGCGCTACCAGGTGCTCGATGCGACCGGACCCGATCACAAGAAGGAGTTCGTGGTCGTCGCGATCGTCGGCGACCGCACCTTCCCGCAGGGCCGGGGATCGACGAAGAAGCAGGCGGAGCAGCGGGCGGCGCGGCTCGCGATGATCGAGTTGAAGGGCGGCGCCGGCGCGTCAAACGCGATCGGGACGGGCGATGCCGTCGACGATGCTTGAGGCGGAGGACGACGTCCGCGCGGCGGCGCGGACCGATCGCGTGGTCGTCGCGGGTCTGTTCGGCTCGGCGCACGCCTTGTTCCTCGGCGAGCTCGCGCGCACCGCGCCGTTGTTCGTCGTGGTGCGCGACCTGCTCGACGCCGAGAGCCTCGAAGACGATCTCCGCGCGCTCGCGCCGAACGTGCGGACGCTCCTGTTCCGTCCGACCGATCCCGACCCGACCCCCGAGGGCGAGTCGCCCGCGCCGGAAGCGCGCGCCGATCTCTCGGAGCGTCTCGCGCTCCTGAAGGAGCTGAAAGGCCTCGGCGCCGGCGCAATCGCGCTGGTCCCGGCGGTCGTGCTGCTCGAGCCGCTGCTCGCCCGCGACGACGTGGCGACGCGCTCGCGCACGTTCCGCGCGGGCGATCAACTTCCGCTCGACGAGCTGCGCAGGATCGCCGCGGAAGCCGGCTTCATCTCCGTGCCGATGGTCGCGGCGCCCGCCGAGATCTCGATCCGCGGCGACATCGTCGACCTCTATCCGCTCGGCGAGAACCAGCCGGTGCGCATCGAGCTGTTCGACGAGCGCATCGAGTCGATCCGCGCGTTCGATCCGGAGAGCCAGCGCAGCGTCGGTGCGCGCGACGCGGTGACGATCCCGCTGGTGAAGCCGGGCGAGCTGTCGAGGAAAAGCGCGAAGCACGAGTTCGTCGATCAGCACCGGCCGGACGCGAGCCTGGTCGCGTTCGTCGAACCGCAGCGGCTGACCGACCGGATCGCGGAGCACGTGTTCGCGAACCCGCTCCCGAAACCGCTCGTCGACCGCGCGCGCCGCTTCATCGGCGAGACGCCGGGAGTTGTGGTCGCGCCGCCCGGCGCGGGTGCGGAAGACGGAGCGAGGACGGTCACGATCGAGACGCTCTCGGTGCAGGGGACCGGCGGCGGCATCGACGGGCTCGCGCAATCGATCGCGCACCTGCACCGCCGCTGCCCGGAGCTCACCGTCTTCTGCGAGACCGACGCCGAGTTGAAGCGGATCGGCAAGCTGCTCCACGATCGGTCGCTGCAGGACGAGCGCCTGCACCTCGTGAAGGGACGGATCCGCCAGGGCTTCCAGCTCCCGGCGCTCGGCCGCGCGTTCCTCAATCACGTCGAGCTGCTCGGCCGCCCGCACGTGGTGCGGCCGCGCATCCGCAAGCCCGCGATCCCCGTCAAGGCGATCACCAACATCCTCGAGCTGTCGGAAGGCGACCACGTCGTGCACCGCACGCACGGCGTCGCGCGCTTCAACGGCATGATCCGCATGAAGCGCGATCAAGGCGAGGAGGACTTCCTGGTCCTCGAGTTCGCGGGCGGGACGGTCTTCTACCTGCCGGCCGCGAAGATCGAGTTGATCGACCGCTACGTCGGCGCGGGCGGCGCCGCGCCGAAGCTCGACAAGATCGGCGGCTCGTCGTGGGCGGGCAAGAAAGCGAAGGTGAAGAAGGCGCTCGAGGCGATCGCGCTCGACCTGCTCTCGGTGCAGGCCGCGCGCGAGACGCG